>DATLVV010000055.1:0-9383 GCA_035577165.1 Steroidobacteraceae bacterium
CATGTGGGCGCTATATGCGTTTTCCTCCTTCCTGTACCTGCTGGCGTTCTATGTGGTGCGGCATCGGCATCAGGTAATTCGCGAGCAGCTGGAAAAGGTGTTTCCCGATTCGAGCGAGGCGGACCGCGAGCGCATCCACAAGCAATTCCTCAAGAATTTCTGCGACGTCTTGGTCGAGGTGTGGAAATCCGTGACGATGAGTGAAGCCGACATGCGTGCGCGCATGCAAATCGTGAATTTGGACGTCGCCCGTCACTACTTGGATGCCGGCCAATCGCTGATGTTCGTGACTTCGCATCTCGGTAATTGGGAGTGGCTGCTGCAGGGCGTCACCTTGCAATTGGGTTATCCCGTCGACGCCGCCTACAAGCCGCTGCACGACCCATGGGCGGAGCGATTGATGCTCAAAGTCCGTTCCCGGTTCGGCGCCCGGTTGGTGCCTGCCAAGGAGCTGCTGGCGGACTTCCTGAAACGGCGCGGCATCGTGCGCGCGATCGCCATGAACGCCGATCAGGCGCCGGTCTCGACGGATAAGCGCTACTGGACGCGGTTCCTGGGCCAGGACACCGCGTTCTACATTGGGGCGGAGCAAATTGCGCGCGCGACCCGACTGCCCATCCTCTACGTCGGTGTGCGCCGGATTCGGCGCGGCTACTACGAGGTCGAGCTGAAAACTCTGTGGGATGGTCGCGAGGTGGCCGCCCCCAACGCAGTGACAGAACGTTATGCGCGAACTTGCGAAGTCGACGTGCTCAAGAGGCCCGCCGACTGGTTGTGGTCATATCGGCGCTGGCGCTTGAAGAAACCCTTATACGGCGCAGATTGAGCTAGGATGGGGTCGACCGGCCAAAAATCCTCGAGGGGTGCCCCATGAAATTGGACGACAGCCGCCGCAGCGATAATGTCGAAGATGAGCGCGGCTCCGGCCTCGGCCGCCGGGGCGCAGGGATCGGCATTGGTACCATCGTGATCGTGGTCATCGGATACTTCATGGGAGTGAGTCCATCGACGCTCCTCAGTTTGTTGAATGGTGGCGACACCCAGACCCAGACCGCGACCGTTCCCTCCCCGCAGCCGGCGGACCGAGCGGCGGCCAACGATCCCCAAGTCGATTTTGTCCGCGCCATACTCGGCGAGACCGAGGACGTGTGGGGCGCCTATTTCAGCAATATGGGGAAGAACTACGTTCCCCCCAAGCTCGTGCTGTTCAGCGGACAGGTGTCCTCCGCGTGCGGTCTCGCCAGCGCCGCGGCCGGACCATTCTATTGTCCGGGCGACCAAAAGGTGTACATCGACCTGTCGTTCTACCGGCAACTGGCCACCGAATTCGGCGCGCCCGGAGATTTTGCACGCGCCTATGTCATCGCCCATGAAGTGGGACACCATGTGCAGAATCTACTCGGCATCACCGACAAGGCGGACCAGGCCGAGCAGCGTGCCGGCCGAACCGGCGCGAATCACGTATCCGTCCTGATCGAATTGCAGGCGGATTGCCTCGCCGGAGTGTGGGCCGCGCAGGCCAACAATGCGCGCAAGATTCTCGAGCCCGGCGATCTGGAGCAGGGACTGCAGGCGGCGTCTTCCGTGGGCGACGACACCCTGCAGAAACGCGAGCAGGGTACCGTGGTTCCGGACAGCTTCACCCACGGTACGTCGGCGCAGCGGGTCGGCTGGTTCCGGCGCGGCTTCAATTCCGCCAAAATCGACAATTGCAATACCTTCGGCGCGGAGACGTCGCTGTAGAAGCCTGACGGTCTTCTCCTAAGTCTGCGGCACAGCGGCCTTGAGCTTGCCCTCCAGGTGCTTGGCGAGCTCGGCAATCGTCGGGTGGTCGAACAGCTCGGTCAAATCAATCAGCCCGGGGAATTCGCGGTCGACGTTTTCGTGAATCTCGATCAGCTTGAGGGAACTCGCGCCGATCTCGAACAGGTTGTCGTTGACATCGATCCTCTTGCCCGGCAGTGCCGCCTCGCAGATCGACTGCAGCCGCGTTTCGAGCTCGTTGCCGGACACGTGGGCCGCGCCGCCGTGCGCCTCGCGCAGTGTTTTGAGTTCTGCGAGTTCCGCGTCGAACTCGCCGTCGACATAGGCGGTTTCCAAAAGATGCCTCTGCACCTTGCCGCTGGTGGTTTTGGGAATGCGTTTGGTCGGGATGACCTGGGCGACCTCGAGACCCGTGTGTTCATTGATGAGGCGGCTGACCGCCGCTGCGGTCGGCAGGAACTCCTGCATGCTGCCGCGATGGAGCACGAACACCACCAGCTCCTCCCCCTTGGAGCCCTCGCGTGCGACCCCCGCGGCCACCAGCTTGTTCAAATCCAGACCCGGTGCGCGCTGTGCGATGTTCTCCAGGTCGTAGGGATAGTAGTTCTGGCCGTTGACGAAAATGATCTCCTTGCTGCGGCCCGCGATGTACAGCGAACCCTCGTGCATGAAGCCGAGATCGCCGGTGTCCACCCAGCCATCGGCGCCGATGGCCTGCGCCGTGGCTTCCGGATCGCCGAAGTAGCCGCGGGTCACATTGGGGCCGCGAATCAAGATGTGGCCCACACGTCCGTCGGGCAGCGCGCCGCGCTCATCGTCCGCGATGCGCAGTTCGGTGTTGGGCACCACACGTCCCACGCACACGAGTTCGAGCGCGTCGCGTGAGTCGGCCGGGTTCACCTCGACCTGCGCGCCCACCCCGAGTTTGTGCCGGTTCACGCGGATCCAGCGATAGTCGAGGCCCGGTTCGGGAAATGCCACCGCCAGCGAGGCTTCCGCGAGGCCGTAGACCGGGTACATGGCCTGATGCTTGAGTCCGGTGTACGCCAGCGCGCTCATGAACTCATTGCACAGTTCCACCGAGATGGGCTCCGCGCCGTTGTAGATCTGCCGGATCGAGGACAAATCGACCCCCTCGAGGCGGCGGTCGCCCAACACCTTCAGGAAATGCCGATAGCCGAAATTCGGCGAACAGGTGAGCGTGACCCGCTTCCTTGCGGCCACCTGCAGCCAGAGCAGCGGCCGGCGCACGAACAATTCGGTCGGCATCAGGTTGATGTGCACGCGGTTGGCAAACTGAATGAGATAAAAACCGATCAAGCCCATGTCATGAGTCAAGGGCATCCAGCTCAAGGTAACGTCCTGATCGTTGTACTTGCCGACTGCAGTCGCACCCTGCGCGTTGGCGATCAAGTTGCCGTGCGTGAGCATTACGCCCTTGGGTTCACTGGTGGAACCCGAAGAGAACTGGATGAAGGCCAGGTCCTCCGGCGCCGGCCGATAGAGCTTGCCCGGACGCGAGATATCGGTGATGGATTCGACCAGAAAGGCGCGCGCCTTGAGTTCGGCGAACAGCGCACTCTCGCCAAGCTCGGCGGCAAGCGCCCCCAGGCGCTCCAAGCTCTTGGAGTCGGTGTACAGCAGCGGTCTGCCGAGCTTGCGCGCCACCCGCAGGAGCTTGTGCCGATGCTCATCGCTGATGCCGACGGCGAGCGGCACCGGCACGATTCCGCCGCACAGCGCGGCCCAGAACCCGTCGAGGAATTGTTCATTGTTGCTCAGGAAGATGATCATCTTGTCGCCGCGCTGCGCGCCGAGGGCCTGCAGGTGGTACAGGATGCCGAGCGCCCGCCGGTGGATGTCGCCGTAAGGGACCCGCCGCTCGGAATTTTCCCCGTCGACATAGGTGACCGCACGGTCGACGCCGCGGTTGCTCTCGAGGACATCGACGAAGGTCGTGTAGGTCATCAGGGTGCCGGCGTCGTTCATCGTGCTTCCACCATCATCATTAGGTTGGAACGCGGGCGTAAATTGATTTGCGCCTCGAGTTCAATGGGTTCATTGCTCGCGCGGGTCAGACGAAAACGGCGCGACATGGCATGCACGTGCACCAGCATCTCGAACATCGCAATATTCTCGCCGATACAATGACGGGGTCCGACGGCGAAGGGAATATAAGAGAATCGATGCCGCTCCTCGGCGTCTGCGCCGGCGAAGCGCTCGGGCCGAAACTCCTCCGGATCGCTCCAGTACGCCGGGTGCCGATGCAGCATATAGGGGCTGATGAACACATCGGTGCGCGGCGCGATGGGGAAGCCGCCCAGCTCGTCCGCCTCGAGCGTACGGCGGGTGATGAGCCAACCCGGCGGATACAGCCGCAGGGATTCCTGCAGCACCTGGTGTGTGAACTGCAACGCTTCCGCGGCGTCCAAGCCCAGGGTCTGTCCGGCGGCGGTGCGATCGGCCTCGGCTTGCAGACGCTCTGCGGTCTCCGGGTGTTGACTGACGAGATACCAGGTCCAGGTCAGCGCCGCCGCGGTGGTCTCATGCCCCGCGACGATGAGGGTCAACACCTCATCGATCAATTCCTTGTCGCTCATGGCCGCGCCGCTCTCGCGATCGCGAGTCGCCATCAGCATGCTCAAGAAGTCAAAATGTTCCGCAGGCGCAAGGCGCCGGCGATTGATCAGCTCGGCGACCAGCTTGGTCAGCGAGCGGAATCGAAACGCGAATTTCAGATCGCGGTTCTGTTCCTTGGCGACGACCTCGAACGGGTTCGCGCCGAATTGTGCCTCCAGCCGCGCAAGATCGCTGCCGAAGATCGAACACAGCACGATTTCCAGGGTCAGTTCGCTGGCATCGTCGCTCATGTTGATCGCTTCGCCGCGCGCCGCCTTGTCGGCCCAGCGCGCCGCGAACTTGTCGTTGACGTCACGGATCAAGAGGCTGAATTGATCGATGACGCGGCGATGGAAGGAGGGTTGCATCATGCGCCGCTGCCGCCGCCAAAAATCGCCCTCGCTGGTCATGATGCCGTTGCCCAGCAGGATCTTCACGCGGTCCATTCCCTCGCCCTTGGTGTAGTTGCGATGGTTCGACAGCAATACCCGCTTGATGTCGTCGGGATGGTTGATGACGTAGTTGTAGACGCCGCGGCCGGGCGCGAAGACTCGATACAGGTCGCCGTATTCCTTGAAATAGCGGCGCAGGCGCGCCAACGATTCATCGCTGCCGCCGAGATCGAAGCCCTCGGTGGGGCCGGGGGGCAGTGCTAGGGTCTGCATTGCCATATTGTAACGTAGGAGGACACAATGCCGGTCGTGGAAGAAAAACCCGGCGGCGGTCTTCGCAACACGATTTACGAACAGCAAACCCGCTCCGGCAGGCGCCTGACTCGTGCGCGCGTGATCGGCTACAAAATCCTGGTCCCGGTCGGCCTGTTCCTGGTGCGGGTGGTGTGGCACTGGTCGCGCGGCATTCAGGTCATCGGCACCGAGCACACGGCACAGGCCCTGCAGCGCGCACCCTCGTTCATTCCCGTGTACTGGCATCAGCATCAGATATTCTGCGTCAAATACTTGCTGGAGCAGCGCCGCGCCGGTTTGAAGCTGGGTTTCCTGATCTCGCCGTCGGTCGACGGGGAGATTGGCGCGATGGTTGTTCGGAGCCTGGGCGGCGAGGTGATTCGCGGCTCCTCCACGCACACCGGAGCGCGCGCTCTGCGCGACTATTACCAGGCGTTGGCACACGAGGCGGTATCTCCCGCCATTACGCCGGATGGTCCGCGCGGTCCGCCCTGGAAGTTCAAACCCGGGGCCGTGCTGCTGGCGCAATTGTCGGGTCGGCCCATGATTCCCTTGAGCTACGCGGCCTCGCGCGCCTGGAAGATCAAATGGGACCGCTTCGTGATTCCATACCCTTTCTCCAGAATAGCGATTGCGGTGGGGGAGCCGGTATACGTACCCAAGGGCCTGGATGCCGCGGGGCTCGAACGCCTGCAACTGGACATGGAGTACCGTTTGCGGACATTGTTCGAGGTGGCGGCTGGAGCCTTAAGGTAGGGGATTGTCAGTAAGGCCTATCAATACAATTGCTTAGCTTGTATTCCTTAGAACTTGTGCGAGAATCCGAGTGCAGACGCCATGACCCGAATCGAAGGAACTGTGTGACGCATTCGGTTTTTACCTTGAATCCGGTGGCAAACTGTTGATCTATAACCGCAACAATTTCTCCGGGACCTCCGAAGGCGCATGGCAATAGCACCCCACGATCCCCGCCACCCTGACCTCACTGCCTCGGACATACTGTCTCCGCAGACGTGGCCGAAGCGCGGTACGCGGCCCGCCGTCGGCCTCGATGTCATCTGCACCAAGATCGCGGTCGATTTTCAATCCATGACAGCGCTAACGGCGCTCGAGATCATCGGCGCCAATTTGGAACTGCTGCGGGAAGCGACGCATACCGACGCCTCCTTTCACATGCGCATCGACGCCGAGTCCGGCCAGTTCACTGAAATCCAGGTGGCGCGCGGCATGCTGACCACGGGAAATCCGGAACAGTTGCGCGGCCAGTCGCTGGATGCACTGCCCTGGCTGCAATCGCGCCTGGCACCGCTGCGGGTGTCCGAACTACGCGATACCGCCAAGCCGCGCGCCGATCAAAGCGATGATGCCGCCGTATGGGGTCATTTGGGCATCGGCTCGGTGCTGATCATCGGCTACTTCATCGAAGGCCGGCCGGCCGGCCTGCTCGGGATTGCAGGCGCGCTGCCGCGCGAGAACTGGGAAGTACAGCTGCATCTCCTGATGAAGCTGGTCGGCAGCAGTCTTGCCACCGGCCTGGAACGCATCGAAATTCAGCGCCACTTGCGCGATCTCGAAGAGCGTAATGAATTGGCCTTGTACAGCGCGAACGATGGCCTCTGGGATTTCGACACCATCAACAATCGCGTGTACCTGTCGCCGCGCTGGAAGGCGATGCTGGGCTACGACGAAGCCGACGTGGGCCAGGCGCCGGACTGGCGGACCCTGGTGCATTCGGACGACATGTCGCGCGTGCAGGCCGCCATCCGCGATCACGTGGCGGGGAAGACGCCGATTTTCGAGAGCTTGCACCGCATGCGGCACGCCACCGGCGAATGGCGCTGGGTCATCAGCCGCGCCAAGGCCAAGGTGGACGACAAGGGGCGGCTGCTGCGGCTGGTCGGGGTGGAACTCGACATCACCGAGCGCAAGCTGTACGAGGAGGCGCTGTTTCGCGAGAAGGAAAGCGCGCAGATCACGCTGCAGAGCATCGGCGACGGGGTCATCACCACCGATGCCAAAGGGGTGATCGATTATCTGAATCCGGTCGCGGAGGCGCTCACGGGGTGGCGTCTGGAGGACAGCCAGGGCCGCGCCATTGAAGAGATTTTTCGCGCCTTTCATGAGGAAACCTGCGAACCGCTCGAGAATCCGCTGGCGGTTGCCATCCGCCGCACGCGCTCGATCAAATCCGTGCGGCCCATGCTGCTGATTCGGCGCGACGGCAACGAAATCTATGTCGAGAGCACGGCATCGCCGATTCGCGACGGCAGCGGCGCGGTCTCGGGCGGCGTGCTCGTGTTCCACGACGTGAGCGAGGCGCGCGAGCTGAACCGGCGTCTGAGCTATCACGCGAGCCACGACGTGCTGACCGGCTTGGTGAACCGCCGCGAGTTCGAAAATCGCATGGAGCGCGCATTGAAGAGCGCCAAGGCGCGCGAGACTTCCTACGCGCTGTGCTGCCTCGACCTGGACCAGTTCAAGATCGTCAACGACACCTGCGGACACAGCGCCGGCGACGCGCTGCTCGGCCAGGTCGGCGCGCTGCTCAAATCCAAGGTGCGCTGGCGCGACACGCTGGCGCGTCTGGGCGGCGACGAGTTCGGCATTCTCCTCGAGAGCTGCTCGCTGGACGAGGCCATGCGCACCGCCGAAGCGCTGCGCGAGGCGGTGCGCAATTTCAAATTTACCTGGGAAGAACGCACCTTCCGCCTGGGCGCGAGCATCGGCGTGGTGCCGATTTCCGCCGACAACGCCGACGTCGCCTCGGTGCTCTCCGCGGCGGACAGCGCCTGCCAGGCCGCCAAGGAAGCGGGCCGCAATCGCGTCCACAGTTTCGAGGAAAACGACATCGACCTGATGCGCCGGCGCCGCGAGATGCAGTGGGCGGCGCGCATCAACAATGCGCTGGAGGAGGGCCGCTTCGAATTGTTCAGGCAGACCATCCTGCCGCTGCAAACCGTCGAATCCGGCGCCCATTACGAATTGCTGCTGCGCATGCGCGACGAGGCCGGCAAGATCGTCGCCCCGGATAACTTCATGACGGCGGCCGAGCGCTACGGCATCACGCCGAGCATCGATCGCTGGGTGATCGAAAACGCATTCCGCTGGCTGGTGTCCGAGGCCGACGAGCGCGAGAAGTTGACCATGTGCTCGATCAACCTCTCCGGTCAAAGCCTGGGCGACGACAAATTTCTGCCCTATGTCATCGATCAATTCCACCGCAGCGGCTTGGATGCCACCAAGATCTGCTTCGAGATCACCGAGACCGCGGCGATCGCGAGTTTTTCGCAGGCGAATCGCTTCATCCAGGCGCTGAAGGAACTGGGCTGCAAGTTTGCGCTCGACGACTTCGGCACCGGGCTGTCCTCGTTCGGCTACCTGAAGCATTTCCCGGTCGATTTTCTGAAAATCGACGGCAGCTTCGTCAAGGAGATCCTGCACGACCCGATCGACCGTGAAATGGTGCGCTCGATCAATGAAATCGGGCATTTGACCGGCAAGCAAACCATCGCCGAGTTCGCCGAGAACCAGGAAATCATCAACATGCTGCAGAGCTTGGGCGTCGACTACGCGCAGGGCTACGGCGTGTCCCAGCCGCAGCGTGTTCTGAAGGCCGCCAACAGCGCCTGACCGGCGGGGCCGGCTTAGGCTTGAAACTCGAAGCGCATGGACAGGTCCACGGCGCGCACGTGCTTGGTGATCCCGCCGACGGAGATGAAGTCGACACCGGTCCGCGCCACTTTGCGAATGGTGGCGGTGGTGATGCCGCCGGACGCTTCCAGCTTCAGCGGCCTTTTCGCCGCGGCATTCAGGATCACCGCCTCGCGCATGGCCTCGAGCGTGAACTCATCCAGCATGGCGATATCGGCACCCGCCTCGATGGCCTGCTGCAATTCGGACAGGTTCTCGACCTCGACCTCCACCGGGACCTGCGCGCCGCCGCGCCGCGCTGCGTCCACCGCCCCCGTGATCGAGCCCGCGGCCATGATGTGGTTTTCCTTGATGAGAATTCCGTCGAACAAGCCCATGCGATGATTGTGGCCGCCGCCGACCCGCACGGCGTACTTCTGCGCCGACCGCAGCCCGGGGATCGTTTTGCGGGTGTCGAGCAGGCGGCAATTCGTGCCTTCGAGCAGCGCCGCATAGGAATGCGCGGTGGTGGCCGTGCCCGAGAGCAGCTGCAGGAAATTGAGGGCGGTGCGTTCGCCGGTCAGCAGGGCGCGAGCCGGGCCCTCGAGCGTGAACAGGAGTTGATCGGCGGCAACGGCGCCGCCTTCGGCGACCCGCCACCCGAGCCGCACCCGTGCATCGATC
>DATLVV010000056.1:0-2288 GCA_035577165.1 Steroidobacteraceae bacterium
AGCGTGTGGGTTTATGCTGGCGACCGCACCAAGCTCTACGTCATGCCGCCGACAGCGCCACCGACGCTGGGCGATGTCAGCGGTCCGAGCGCACCTTACGCGACCCTGCCGCCGCTTAGCGGCGGCTTTTGGGGTATGACCTCGTTCGGCAGCCGGGTGATCGCCACCAACGGGGTGGACCCGGTGCAAACCATCATGATCGGCGATCCTGCTTTCGAGGATCTGCAGCCCGGCGATCCGACCGGGCCTCCGGTGGTGCCGGCCGCACCGCTGGCTCGGTTCGTCGCCACGGTCAAGGACTTCATCTTCCTCGGCGACACGACGGACGACGTCAGCGGCCACGTCCCTTATCGGGTGTGGTGGAGTGCGCTTGGTGACCCGACGAGTTGGCCTACCCCGGGTTCGGTCGAGGCGCAGCAACTTCAAAGTGACTACCAGGATCTAAACCAGACCGATCTCGGCAACATCACGGGCTTGGTCAGCGGGTTTGCCCAGGCGGCCGATGTCGTGATTTTTCTGGAACGCGGCGTTGTTGTTGGCCAATACGCCGGTCCGCCCACCTTGTTCTCCTTCCGGGTGGCGGCGGGCAGTAGCGGCACCATCAGCCCGTTCTCGATCGTGCAATCACACGCGCGCGATGCTGGCGGCGCGGTGCGTCCAGTGATCTACGCCCTGGGTGAAGATGGTTTCTACGCTTTCGACGGCGCCACCTCCGCGCCGATCGGGGCGCAGAAATGGGACCGCCAGTTCTTCAGGCTCCTCGATCCGCAATACGTCAAACTGGTGCAGGGCGCCGTTGATCCGCGCTCCCGTGCCGTTCTGTGGGCTTTCAGCGCGGTTGGCGGCAACGGGCTTTACAACCGGCTCTTGATCTATAATTGGGAACTGGGACGCGCCTCGATCGTGGAGCTGGAGCCGACGCAGACGATCGAGTGGCTCACCACGGCGATGTACGCCGCCAACACATATAATCTCGACCAGCTCGACCCGTTTGGCGATCTCGATACGATATTGCCGAGCTTTGATGATCCGTACTGGGTTGGGCAATCGGGCTCTCGTTTGACGTTTTTCGACTCCACCCACACCCTGGCTTTTGGCGGCGGCCCGGCTCTGGCGCCGACGCTGGAGACCGGCGAGATGCAACCGACCGAAGGCCGCCGCTCGTGGGTGCAGATGACGCGGCCGCTGATCGATGGCGGCGCCGCAACGGTCGCTGTCGGGCACCGCGAGCGGCTGACTGATCCGGTGACCTGGGAGCCGGCGGTTGCGGTCAACGGGATCGGCGAGTGCCCGCAGCGCTGCACCGGGCGTTATCTGCGGTTCCGCATGCAGATGCCGGCAGGGCAGGGATTTCGCCACCTGCAGGGCATCGACGCGCTTTATGCGCCGGAAGGTAGGCTGCGGTAATGGCGCAGCAGAATGCTCTCAGCATGCTGCAACAGCAGTTGTGGGGGCGCGGCAATGAATGGCTTCTTCATAACGCGCCATTCCCGACCATAGCCAGACCCGTGCCACCAGCGGTCGAATGGACGGACAAAGCCCCGGTGATGGACCCTGCTGATCCGGACAATTACGGCCCAGGCTCGCCATTCGGGCAACAGCCGCCGTCGCCCGAGCTGCTCAAGCAGATGATGGAATGGTGGACGGCTACTCAGGCGCGGCCGCAGCAACTGGGGCTCAACAGCATGTTGTCGCGCTGATGGCAATCACGCCGGTCCCGCCGGACCAGCCGCTCACCGGTTGGGCGGCGTGGTTCCGCGACCTGGCCCGCGCCATCAATGCGCTGGTGAGCTGGAGCAATCTGCCCTCCCTCGCCCCCACCCCGTTCGGCGCACTGCCGACGCAACCAGTTGCCGGCACCTTGGCCTACATCATCGATAGTTCGGTCACGACGGGCCCGGTGACCGGCGGTGGCGCCAACTCGGTGCTTGCCTGGTACAACGGCACGAACTGGGTCGTCATCTGATATGACATTGACTGTGTGGGATGCTCCGGCCGAGCCGATAATGGCCCAGCCGATGCGGGCGGTTGTGCGTCTGCCGCCACTCGACGAAGTGGTCAGCCACTGGCCGCAGATCGAGGCCCATCTGGCAAAAGCTACCAAACGCACCGGCTGTTACGAGCCGATCGACCTTCTGCGGATGGCGATGACCGGCACTGCTGCGATCTGGCTCGCCGAGAGCGTGAACGGTATCGAGGCGGTGTTGGTGACGACCTTGCAGCCCTATCCGCGCCGCCGGGTTCTGGAGGTCATGTTTGGCGGCGGCAGCAATATGCGCGCCTGGCTA
>DATLVV010000057.1:0-3425 GCA_035577165.1 Steroidobacteraceae bacterium
CACCGGCATATCCACGGTAATGTCGCCGAACTTCGCGCGTAGCGCGCCGCTCACGGCGTGCATTTCCTGGTTGTGCACCGTCGCGGCAATCGTCACGTCCGCTGTCGACGAATCCGGCAGAGGCCCAGGCCCCGATCCAAGGCTACTCGTCACCTGCGGATTCTCGATCGTCACCGCCCCCGACTGTGTCAGCGTCACGTTCGACCAGATTCCCGTGTTGCGTCCGCGAATCGTAGGCATCCAGTCCCATCCGATGGATGCGTGATAGGTCGGATTGTCGCGGCCCAGCGCGCCGCCGTTGAGATTCGCACCCTCCTTGTCCTTTGTGCCGCCGGGATGCGCATTGCGCAGCACGCGCACGGCGAGCGCATTCTTCGCGCCGGGATGAATCAGCGCCGTCACGTCGAAGCGCCCGCGCAGGAACGCGCCATCGATGAACCCCACGTGCTGGCCGTTGAGATAGACCTCGGCCTTCCAGTTCACGCCGTCGAAGTTGAGCCACGCATGCCGGCCCGTCGTGAGAGCGGGTGCCGTGAACTCATCGCGATACCAGAAATCCGCAGTGAAGAAGGAATCCGAAATCGCGTATTGATTTTCGCCAAAGTTCGGATCGGCAATTGCGCCGTCGTTCAGATAGCTGGTCAGCACCGTGCCCGGCACGGTCGCCACCATCCAGTCGGCATCCGTAAACCCAGCCTGCGACAACTGCTCGCCCGTCGCCGCGACCTGCGAAGCCCGCTGCAAGCGCCACGCACCACGAGCGAGTTGCAATGAACCATCGGATGCCCCGGCACTCGCCGACTGCGGCACGGCAACCGGTCCACCGCGGCCATACACCTCAAGCTCGCTCAAAATGTAATGCCCGTCCGCCTCCGCAGGCCTTGTCATCAGTACACGCACCCAGCGCGCCCGCGCGGGCTCCGCCAGCCGGATATCATCGTTCGGGCCTGCCCCTGCCGGCAACGATTGCAATGTCTTCCACTGCGAACCATCATCCGAAAACTGAATCTCGCCGGCCGAAGCCCGCGCAATCCACGCCAGCGCCACGCGATCGAACGTGCACTCCGCGCCCAGATCGACCGAGACCCAGTCCTCACCCGAGCCCGCGCTCATCCACGCGCTCGAGAACACCTCCGGACCAGTGATGTGCGCATCTTGTCCGCGATCCGACAACTCTATATCCGCGACGCCCCACTTCTTCACATTCGCGGCTGAAAACGTCACGCGATACACATGGAACCGCACCGGGGCCGTAAACGACACCGGCACCATGAAACTCGGCTCGTCATTATGCCTGCCCGGAAATTCAACTCCCGTAAACCTTCCCGCTTCGTGCCACGCGGTGCCGTCATCCGACCCGGAAACCACAATCGTCCATCCACCCTGCGGCGGCTGCGCATAAACCTTGCGCAGCCACACATCCATGTGATCGATCTCCGGCGGCGCAGCGCCTTCGATATCGAATTGCACCCACGGCGCGTCTCCGGCAATCTCCACATCCGAGACCACTCCCTCGTCGAGAAACGCCTCGCGCTCGGTCTTCGGCAACACGCCGCGATCGCTCGTCGACACAACAGTCCAACGCGGCAGCGCTGTCTCCTTGATGCCGTCCGTCACAAGCTGCGCAGTCAGGTTGTAGTCGTACGCACTCGATTGGTAAGCGGGCCGGTGCAACGCCAGGTTGCGATAGGTCTTGGCATCCACCTGCAGCCAAGGGCCGTCATATTGGGCCGGATCGCCGGGATAGATGCCGATGCCGCGCGTGTACTTCTGGGCCGATGCAACAAGAGAAGCAGCAAAGAGAAAAACTGCGATGATCTTCACGCAATCCACCATAAGCCATGAGCCACTATCAAGCGGCCGCGACGTTCATTTTTCCTCCGCCAGGATTCCTTTCTGCCCGCCCAGCCGTCACAATGGAACGTGGTCATCGGTCCAAAACTTGAATCCGCAGGCATCCTGCAAACCGTGCGCACATTACTGTCGCGTGCCCCATCCTTGCGACTTTTTTCTGTCGCAAGGGTGGGAAGCAAGGCGCTCAAAGTTGCCACGCCGGCGCTGCTCCTGTTCCTGGCTGCCGCCATTTCCGCCTATTCCCAGCCGGGCCAACAGCTTCGGGCGGCCGACTCAACAGCCCTTGGCGCGCCCACCACGGTTCACGGCGTCGTGAAGAACGCCCTCAGCGGCGAGCCACTGCCCCGCGCCCTGGTGCTCGTCGATGGCGGAGGGGGCATGGGCGCGCTTACTGACGGTGATGGCCGCTTTGAAATCCCCGGCGTCAGCCCCGGCCCCAATGTTTTTCAAGTCTCGCGGCCTGGGTTTGAAGATGCAGCGGGCGTACCGGCAGGCGCGCAGCTCCGCGATATGCGGGGCTTCAGTCACAACGTCTTCGTCACGAAGGATACGCCGGAGCTCGTCTTCTCCATGCGGCCCTCAAACTCCATTCGCGGCCGCATCGATCTCTCCACCGGCGACCCGGCCAGCAACTCGGTTACCCTGTTGCGCCGTCAGATCGTGAATGGCCGCGCGGTCTGGCATCAGGACGCAGGCACCCGCGCCAACGCCGACGGATGGTATCACTTCGCGCACCTCCAGGACGGCGATTACGCCGTAGTGGCGGAGCCCGCACCCGAATCGGACATCGTCACTGCACCAGCGCTTGCCGACTCCGACCGCGACATCGCATCGAACTGGTATCCGCAGATCTACTACCCCGACGCTCGCGACTTCGCCGGCGCCGCGCGCATCCACCTGGCCGCCGGCGAGCAGGTGCAGGCCAACCTTACCATGCCCCTCGAAGCCTTCCACCCCGTTCGCGCCACCCTCGAGCTTCCCGCCGAATTCCGGGGCGGCGAAAAACTGCCCGGCGCGCAGTTCGAGATCACCTCGCCAGACGGCCATCACCTGCCTTATCCGGGCGTCTATAACTCCAGGGCCAACGCCGTCGAAGTCATTCTGCCTGACGGCACCTACGCGCTCCACGTCTCGGCATTCACATCCGCCTCCAATGCCATGTCCTCCAGAATAATGGGGGCCGGCCGCGACTCGCGGCTCGCCGCTCGGGCAGCCCTCACCGGTCAGCTCGATTTCACCGTAGCCGGTCATACCCTCAACAAGCTGCGCATCCCCGTCGGCCCGCAGACACCCACACCGGTCGAGATCGACGTCAATCGCACCTCCACCCGCGCCGCCAGCCCCGGAAACCACGGCGAAGTCTTCATCGAAATCAGCCAGGCGGGCCCGCTCACTGACGGCATGCAGGGCGTGTTTGCGCAGGGCTCCGGCCCGGGCAGCATCGACACAATGTCCCCCTCTCCAGGCCGCTACTGGATCCACACCATCGTTGCGGACTCCACCCTCTGTGAATCATCCTTCACCGCGGGCGGCGCCTCGCTGGCCCGCGAGCCGCTGGTCGTCGGCCAGGG
>DATLVV010000058.1:0-3301 GCA_035577165.1 Steroidobacteraceae bacterium
GTAACGGCAAGCGGCGCCATGCTGCACGCCGGTTTCGCTTGGATCCATCCGAAGCCGGTCTTCATTTCCACCGGTGCGATGGCGCGTAGCGACCAGTCGTTGATTTGCACGGCGAGCTGCACGCAGCCGAGCGCCTCTTTGGCCGAAGTTCCCATCGGAACTTCGCCGGTGATGACGCCGAACTCACCCTCGAAATCGATGTCATCTTGCTCAGACATGAACGGAACGCTTTCCGTGGGTCCGAGAAACTGATGCGACATGCCCTGATACATCAGCGGCAAATCCGTGGCAATGGGTGGCAGATTGAACGCCTTCTGCATCAACTCGCCATGCGACGGAAAGGCGGATCCGTCCAGCCACTGCCAGGCTCGCGGCAGGGGCGCCGCCATTGCCCCAGGACGAAACTCTGTTGCCTTCTCGGCCCGACCCGTGTTGAGGCAGTCGTACAGCGAGCGCAGCGCCGGTGCCACTTCTTCCCATCGCTCGAGGGCACTCTGCAGATTGGGCGAGATAGCGGCCGCCGATACCATGCGTTTGAGATCGCGCGACACCACCATCAGGCTTCCATCGGGACAGGCATTGCGTTCGCTGGCCAGTTTCATGGTGGTGCAGCCCCACAATCCAGCCATGCGGCAATCATGCCGCCGTCGTCGACGGCAATCCGCACCGCCTCGAGAGATTGGCCGATGCACGGACCCAGCGTGCACAGGCCCGTCACAATATCGAACTGGGCGCCGTGGGCGCTGCAAACGATTCGCGTACGGGCAGCATTGAGGTAGGCGTTCTTTCGCCAAGCCATCGAAGCCGCTCGCTCGTGCGGGCATTCATCCCGCCACGCATAGAGTTGATTGCCGTGGCGCACCACGAACAGCGTGTCGCGTCCCAGATGCAGCGGATCGAAGCCGCGGGACTCGCCTTCGGTGACGTCATTCCACGGGCATAGGGATACGCTCACGGCTGGCATCATGGGACTTGCGTCAATGCGGTCCGCCGGGCGGCGGAGGTCCGGTGGGGGCCCATTTCTCGCGCTGCTGGAACAGGAACAGCTGCGATGTATCGGCACTCAACGACAATTCCCGGGGGATCCACGACTCATCGTGCAGATCCATGTCCGCATCATATTCCACGTGGCAACCCAAGGGACTGTTGAAATACCAGAACCAGTTCGAGCCGAAGCGGTGGCGTCCCGGACCCCAGAAACTCTGATAGCCCTTGTTCACGAAACGTGTGCCGGCCTGCATGAGTTCCGTCGGGCCGCCCAGATGAAACGTAAAATGCTCGCAGCCTTTCATGAAGGGGGGCGTCTGAATCAGAAACAAGGTGTGGTGCTCGGGGTTCGCCGCCGGCCGCAGAAACGGTCCCGTGCCGACGAACCGATCGGTGCATTTGAATCCCAACCGCTCGACGTAAAAAGCTTCGGCCTTCACGGCGTCCGGAACGAAATAAACGACATGCGACAGAGTGCGTGGAAGAATGACGGCGCGATCATCGACCGCGACCACGTTCGCCGGCCGCTGCGCCGGCGCGCCCGGCGCGTTGATCGCTTCCGCAGCCAACTGCAGAGGGCGGCGAACGGTAACCTGAAATCCGATCGCGAATCCCATGTCATCCTGCGTTTCGATGGACCGATCGGCAAGTTCCCGTACGGCTCGATCCTTGGCGAGTTCGGCGGCGATCGCGGCAAGAGCCGCCCGGTCCTTCACGCCATAAAGAGTCTTGCGCAACATGCTCGCCGTTCCGAGCGCGGGTGGCAACGCGGCGTCGTCCTGGTGTTTGACCACGACGGATGTTCCGTCCAGCGCCTCAAAGCGGCCTCCGGCCGCATCGACCTCAACCGGCCGCAGGCCATAGTCCGTGAGATACCGCGTGCACGCGCCGACATCGTCGACGCCAAAAACGAGCGCGTCAGGCCCGATTATTTTCATCTCTCCTCCAAGGCCGTACGGCCGCCCAGATTTTCGGCGACCCAATCGGCGATGTAGGCGCCGGCGTTTGCCGAGTTGTCGAAGCTCGAATGCTGCACCCCGCCCTCGCGCTCTCTGAAAATCTTCAGCTCGCGTTTTGGACTGTTGATGAGTTGCTCGTAGGTGCGCTCAGCCCAGTGCAGGGGAATCTGCGAATCCTTCTCACCGTGCGTCACCAGGAATGGCACCTTGATGCGATCCAGGATGCCGTCAAGATGCACATTCTCGGCAATCTGCATGAATTCCGCGATGTCCTTGCCTCCCCAAACCCAGCGCACGTGCTCCCAATAGTGGGGAACGGGAAAACTACCCTCGCGCTGCAGCCGCTTCTTCTGTACGTCGCGCCAATCGTGATTGGCGCCCCAACAGACGCCGAGCGCGAACCGCGGCTCGAAGGCCACCGCCCGCGGACAGTAATAACCCCCCAGCGAGACGCCCTCGAGACCGATGCGGCGGCGGTCGACATCGTCGCGCGCTTCCAGGAAATCCACCACCGGGCTCGCCCACTGCTCGCAGTTGTACACGGCTTTCATGCCGTGCAGCCGCAGGGCCTCGCCGGTGCCCGGCTGATCCAGCACCAGGGAGGATATGCCGCGTTTCGCGAGCAGCTGTGGCAAACCAATGAAATATTTCATCTCCTTGGTGCTATCCAGCCCATTGAGTTGCACCAGAATCGGCGCCGCACCATCAATGCCTTCCGCACGAACATAGAGCCCCGCCAGGTGAGCCCCGCCGTAAGGGATCTCGAGCCGTTCGCAATTGGCGCGAGTCAGGGCGAGGCCGCGCTGGAAAATTCCCTGCAGGCGAACGTAAAGTTCCGCTCGCCCCGGGCTTCCATAACCCTGCATTCGCTCGGCGGTCAGCAGATAGATTGCGGCGCGCAGCAGCTTCTCGCCGGCCGATATCAGGCGGCCGCGTTCTTCGTCCTCCGCGGCGAGCTCGCACAAGCGCTCGCCCATGTTTGCCCAGCTCCGACCGAATGCGCGCGTGCCCTCGGCGTCCGGTTGCTTGGACGCTTCCACCAAGGGCGCGCACATAGTCTCGATTTCCCCGATTCGGGCGCCCATCTCGATCGCCAGGTCGACGGAGAGATTCCACACGTAGTTGGTCGGAAAATAGCGGAACATAGGCCTCTTTTGCTCGCGAAGGGTCCCGTAGCCCGACGGCAGTCGGCGGTTCGCCGGTCCCCCGATGGTACCCAGTCCTTCGGCACCCGACGCGCGATAGGAGCGATGCCAACAATTGATGGGACAGATGCCTCGCCGCACGACCCGCGTTTCGGGGCAGAAATGCCTTACCATTAGGCTCAACCACGGCGCCAAACGCCGCGTGGAAGG
>DATLVV010000059.1:0-3418 GCA_035577165.1 Steroidobacteraceae bacterium
TGCAGCGACAATTTCCGCACCAAGTACCTGATCAACGATGCGGCGGTGCTGGCGCGCCGGCCCGCCATCTTCGCCAGTGTCTACCAGTACGAAGGTCAGTTGCAGGTGTATCAACCGCAGGCGACTCATGCCTGCCTGCGCTGCCTGTGGCCGGACGCGGTGGCCGACGGCGTGGTCGGCAACTGCGCTGAAGCCGGGGTTCTCGGCCCCGTACCCGGTGTGTTTGGCACCCTGCAGGCGTTGCTGGCCATCAAGATCCTGCTGGGCATGTCCGGTCAACTCGAAGGCGAACTGCTGCTGCTGGATTTCATGAATTTCGGCAGCACCAAGCTCAAGGCGCCGCGGCGAGCCGACTGTCATGCTCCGGACTGCGCGCTCATTCGCCGAATCACGCCTGAGGAGGCCGGCATCGAAGTGAATCTGCCCTCGCTGGCGGCGGCGGCGGCCCGCGGGCTCGAAGTCATCGACATCCGCAGCGCCGAGGAATTCACGGCGCAACCGACCGCGGCCCGGCACATCCCCATGCCCGCCCTCCTCGCCGATCCCAGGCTGCTTTCGCCGGGGCGCGAATTCTTGTTGCTATGCGCCTCGGGCAAACGCAGCCTGGCGGCGGCCCGCGAATTGCGCAAGCACGGACTGTCCGTGCGCTCGCTCGCGGGCGGACTGCAAAAGCTGGAACGGTAGATTCATGCATTTCAACTCTAAATTGCCCGACGTTGGCACCACCATTTTTACGGTGATGTCGCGCCGCGCCCTCGAAGAGGGCGCGCTCAACATCGGTCAGGGATTTCCCGACTACGCGATCGATCCACGCTTGGCGGCCGCTTTGACCCAAGTGATCGGCGAAGGACGCAATCAATACGCGCCGATGGAGGGTGTGGTCGAGCTGCGCGAGCAGATTGCCGCAAAACTGCAACGCAGCTATGGCCTCCGCTTCGATCCGCTCGCCGAGATCACGGTGACCTGCGGCGGCACCGAAGCTCTCTACGATGCCATCCAGGCCGTGGTGGGCCCCGGTGATGAAGCCATCATTTTCGATCCCGCCTATGATGCGTACGAGCCCGCCGTGAGACTGGCGGGTGGGCGCTGCATTCGGATGACATTGGTGCCACCGGCCTTCCGCTTCGACTGGGACGAGGTGCGCCTTGGCTTAAGCGCCCGCACCCGTTTGATCATCATCAACAGCCCGCAAAATCCCAGCTGCACGGTGGCCGGTGCCGGCGATTTGGACGCGCTCGCCGCCTTGATCCGCGACCGCCCCATCACCGTGCTCGCCGATGAGGTGTATGAACATGTGCTGTTCGATGGCCGTCGCCATGCCTCCGTACTCGCCCACCCGGAATTGCGGGAGCGCAGTTTCGCGGTGTTTTCATTTGGCAAGACTCTGCATGCCACCGGATGGCGGGTTGGCTACTGTGTGGCACCGGCCTCGATGACCCTCGAACTGCGCCGCGTCCACCAGTTCAATACCTTCAGCATCGCCTCGCCCCTGCAGTACGCCATCGCCCGCTATCTCGCGGCCTGCCCCGACGCGTGGACCGGGCTGTCGGCGTTCTTCCAGGCCAAGCGGGATCTGCTCTCGGGATTGCTGCGCGGTTCGGGGTTCGAACCCGTGCCGGCCGCTGGCACCTACTTTCAATTGGTCGATTACGGCGCCTTGAGCCGCGACCACGACATGGACTTCGCCGACCGGCTGATACGCGAAGCCAAGATCGCGACTATACCGCTGTCACCCTTCTACGCATCGCCGCCGGCGATGACACTGTTGCGCCTTTGCATCGCCAAGAACGACGCCACACTCGAAGCAGCGGCCGGACAGTTGCGGAATTTCGCCGCCAAACACGCTGGTTGAGCTGGGAGCATGGTGATGAATCCGGATGAATTCGCCAACTGAAAAGGAACCAGCATGAATGGAATTAAGATCGTTGCGCTTGCGCTGATCGCAGCCGGTGTTCTGGGCTTGATATACGGTGGCTTCACTTATACCAAGAAGACCCATGACACGAAGATCGGCCCGATCGAGATGACAATGAAAGAGAAGGAGACGGTGAACGTCCCGGCTTGGGCCGGCGTCGGGGCCATAGTGGCCGGCGCCGCGTTGCTGCTCGTGGGGGGTAGAAAGACCTAGCCCCCGAATGGGCAACTCTGCTAGCGATCCGTGGTGCCGTAGCGGCGCGGCGCGGACGGCAAACTCTGCCGCTGGCGTATGCGCGCTGCGTCCATCAGCATGCGCCCTGCCCATCGATACACATTGTTTTCCTTCACAGTGCGGCGCATCAAGGTCATGCGATTGCGCCGCTCATCGCGGTTCATTCGCATGGCCACTTCCATGGCGTTGGCGGTTTCGGTGACGTCGAATGGGTTGATCAGAACGGCTTCCGGCAGCTCGCGCGATGCACCCGCAAAGGTACTGAGTATCAGCACGCCGTCTTCGTCGTCGCGCGCCGCCACGAACTCCTTGGCGACCAGATTCATGCCGTCATGCAGGCTGTTGACCAGACAGAAATCCGCGGCGCGGTACAGCTCGAACACCCGCAGCGGCTCCTGATGCTCGTCGATCAGTACGATGGGACGCCAATCGCCTTCCGCAAACTTGGAATTGATCCGCTCCACTTCGCTATAGGTGTGCTCCTGCAAGGCCTGGTAGGCCGGCAATTGGCTGCGCGACGGCGCTGCCACCTGCAATAGGCAGACCCGCCCGCGGTGCCGGGGATTCTTGTCGAGCAAAATTTCGAGCGCCTGGAAGCGTTCGATGATGCCCTTGGTGAAGTCCCAGCGCTCCACACCGAGACCGATCATGACGTCGGCGCCGATCTGGTTTCGCGTTCGCACCGCGGCGCGGCAGGTCGCGATGTCCGGCAGGTACTGCAGCCAGCGCGGCGGCCACTCAATGGAAATGGGATAGGGAGCCACACGGCACACGTGGCCCTGCAGGGTCACGGTCATGTGTTCGCGATCGATCTGGCATTCCACGAAGCGATCCACCGAGTCGAGAAAATTCTGGCAGTGATAGCGCGTGTGAAATCCCAGGATGTCCGCCGACAGCATGTGGTGCAGCATCTCGCGCTTCCAGGGACAGACGCCGAAGGTTTCGGCATTGGGCCAGGGTATGTGCCAGAACAGGGCAATCGTTGCCTTCGGAATCTTGTGGCGAATGAGCTGCGGCAGCAGCGCGAAATGGAAATCCTGGATCAAGATCACGGGATTGTCGGTGTTCGATTCCGCCGCCACCACCTCGGCGAATTTTGCGTTCACTTCCTCATAGGCGCGCCAATCGCCGGCGCGAAAAGCCGGCCGGACGTAGGCCAGATGGCACAGCGGCCACAGCCCTTCATTGGAGAATCCGTAGTAATAGCCCTGCTCCTGTTCCGGGGTGAGCCAGACCCGGCGCAGGGTGTAGGACGGATTATCCGGAGGC
>DATLVV010000060.1:0-5013 GCA_035577165.1 Steroidobacteraceae bacterium
AATGCCACGGGGGTCGCCGGTCTCTTAGCGCTGGCGCAATCCTTCGTCCGCACCCAGCCGGCCGCCGACCGTTCGATAGTGTTCCTGGCCCTGACCGGTGCCGAGCCCGGTCTGTTGGGCTCGCAATACTACGTCGCGAACCCGGTGTTTCCGCTGAGCGAGACCGCGGCCGTGCTCAATTTGGACGGCCTGCGCAATGGCGGACCGACCCGTGATCTGACCGTCTACGGTTTCGGTAATTCGGATTTGGAAGACTCTGCACGCGGCATGGCGCTGCTGCAGGGGCGCGAGGTGACGCCGGAACCCAACCCGGAACAGGGGTTCTACTATCGCTCGGATTGCTTCATTTTCGCGCGCGCCGGGGTGCCGGCTCTGTACGCGGCAGGCGGCCTCGACGACTCCGCGCGAGGACCTGCCTGGGGCCGCGCGCATCTCGACGACTATCTACAGCATCGCTATCGTCAAACCGGCGACCAGTATTCCGCGGATTGGGATGTACGCGGCGCGCTCGACGACCTCAGGCTCTACTATGAAGTCGGGAACCGGGTCGCGCGCGCCCATCGATTCCCGCGCTGGTATCCGAACAGCGAATACCGCGTGAGCCGTGACCGCAGTTCCGAACCTTAGGCTCCTATCGCTTGCCGACCCGCGCCCAGTTCTTTTTGCGATCGAAGCTGCCGGACGTGTTGTACGGATCGAAGCCGCGTTGATCGTTCGCCGCCTTGACCGGCGTTTTCTCGACACGCAGTTCGCGCGCCGCGGTTGATTGCCGCAGTTCGCGTACGCCGTAGCTGAAGTTGGTTTCCGCATCGTCCCGTGTTTTGTCGTCGCTCGTCATCGTCTTCCCTCTGCAGATAAATTCAAGCCAGTCAATACTCTTACTTTGTTTTTTGATCGCTTCGTCACATGCATGTTCCCAAATTGCGACACCGAGTTGCTCGCGACATCGCAAAACTGTGACGCGGCTCAAGTCGATGTGGACATAAGGGAGCGGCAACACTACTTATTGCCGCGCAGAGTGCGAGCTGCCGCAACCGCGCGCGCCAACCCGCGCGCTCAACCCATGCGGGCCAGCGCGCCGGAGATTTGCCGATCGAAGGGTACGGAGCGGTTGCGGCCGCGCATTTTCGCCGTGTACAGGGCCTGATCCGCGGCCTTGACGAAATCGCCGACGCTGTCGAACCGCGTTTGGCTGCCATGCGTGGCGCATCCGATGGAGATGGTCACGGTGGCGTGATCGGAGCCGATGACGTGCCCGGTGTTGCGAAAAGCCATGACGATGCGCTCACAAATGCTGCGTGCGGTCTCTGCATCGGTCGCCGGCAGCACGACGACAAATTCCTCGCCGCCGTAGCGCGCAATCAAATCGGTCTCGCGAGTGTTGCCGCGAAGGATGCGGGCGGTCGCCTGCAGAATGCGATCGCCGGCCTGGTGACCGAAGTTGTCGTTGATATTCTTGAAGTTGTCCAAATCCGCGAAGGCCACGCTCAGCGGCCATTTGTGCCGCGTGGAATTGTCGAATTCACGTGCCAGAAACTGGTCCAGGTAGGCGCGGTTGTAGACTCCGGTGAGCGCATCGCGGCGCGTTTCTTCCTCGAGTTCGAGCGTGCGCGAGGTGGAGTCTTCCGCCGCCACCCGCAACGTATTGATCTCACGCAGCGCATACAGGCTGCGCAGCATCAGCACTTCGCGGGCCTGCTCGAGAATCAGCTCTGGGTGCTGCCTGGAGAGCAGGTCGGTCTCGAAAATGGCTTCCGTTTCGGGAATCATGGCGCCGATGGTTCCCAATACCTGGCCGAACGCCATTTTGTCGAGGCCCAAACTGCGTTCCGCGCACAGCGCCGTCTCGGCGAACTGCCGCTGCTCGGGATCGAGCAGGAACAAATCCGCCACGGGTCCGGACAGCGCAACGCAGCGCTCGAAAATCCGCGCAGGGTCGGCGCTGAAGCTCTGGTCCAACTGATGACTCAAGCTGATGGCGCTGTGCAGACGTTCAGGCAGATTCCACCCCTCCATCAACCAACCGCCGACATACGCATGATCGACCTGCAAACGCTTCTTTTCGTGCTCGATGAGTGCGCCGTGATTGCGCTGCAGCCGTTCCCCGTCGGAGTACAAATCGGGCACGGCCCGATCGAGCGCCAGCATGCCCACATCCTGGAGCAGGGCGGCCAGAAAAATTTCCTCGGCCAGCGTCTGATGCATGGCGTCGGCCAGCGCGCGTGCTGCAGTCGCCGCGAGCAGCGCGCGGCGCCAATACAGGCCATAGCTCAGGCCGTTCGAGGTGCCGCCCCGCAGCGACTTCACCAGGGAAAAGCTCAAGGCGAGGGTGAGCGTGGCATTCAGGCCGAGCACCACCAGGGCTTGACGCAGATTTTCGCTCTTGCGGCGCTGCGCATACAGCGGCGAGTTGGCAATGCGCAGCACCTTGGTCGACAACGCCGAGTCCATGCTCAGCGCCTTCGCGACCTTGCCCATTTCAATGTCCGGATCCTGCGCGAGCTCGATGATGTGCGTCGCCACGCCGGGCGGCGAGGGAAAATTTACGGACTTACGAAGATGAGCTTCGATCTCGGGATTCACGCGCGGGACTCCAACAGCCAAACCGGATCAAAATCCGTCTATGGTCCAGTTAGCGTCCGGGCGGCGGATAACTTGAGCGAATTAGGTTAAGTGCGCGCTCGCCCGCCACCATGCGCGCAGCCCCCGAAACAGCAGATAAAGGCCGTAGGGGCCGAGCAGCACGATCCAGGAGGCGACCGATGATTGCCCGAGGCCGACCCACAGGCTGCGATACAGGGGACCGAGACCGGCCCCCTCGTAGCGGCCGAGCGTGAACACGCCGGCATAGAAGATCAGGACCGGCATCAGCCCGATGCCGAGCAGCAGGCCCAGCACCGCAACCCCAAGTTCCACGGACCAAGGGCTGGTCAATCCGAAACGCCGGAGAATCGTCCTGCTCACCATGGACGGGGATTGTAAACGAATCCGGCCGCCGGGCATCCAAGCGCTGTAGAATCGGCACATGCGCTCTTGGACCCCGAAAACGCTGTACGACGCCAAACCCTGGGTCTTCGTCGGCGTCGGCGTGATTTGCGCGGTCGGTGCGATGCTCTGGTCGCTGTCGGCCGGATTGTGGACGGTGTGGCGCGGATTGCTGTGCTTTGCGGGCGCCGCGCTGGCGATCGTCGGCGGCGCCACCTTGCAATTGCGCCAGGATTACCGCGCCCGCAGCAAGTGGCGGCGAGACGGTTCGCCTTGATCCGCACGGCGGTGGTCGGCGTCGGCTATCTGGGCCGGTTTCATGCGCAAAAATACGCGAGCCTGCCGAACTCGCACCTGGTCGGGGTCGCCGATCCATCGGCGAAAGCGCGCTCGGCGGTGGCGGCCGAATTGGGCGTTGCGGCCTATGCCGACTATCGCGAATTGCTCGGTCATGTCGATGCCGTCAGCATCGTGACTCCGACACCGCTGCACTTCGAGGTCGCCAAGGATTTTCTCGACGCCGGCGCGAATGTCCTGGTCGAAAAGCCCATGACCGTGACGGTGGAGGAAGGCGAGAGGCTGATCGAACTGGCGCGCCGCGCCGACCGCATTCTGCAGATCGGCCATCTGGAACGCTTCAACGCTGCGGTGTTGGCGGTGCAACCCACCCTGAGCGTGCCGCGCTTCATCGAATCGGCGCGACTTGCGCCCTTCAAGCACCGCGGCACCGATGTCGACGTGGTGCTGGATTTGATGATTCACGACATCGATTTGATATTGAGCATCGTGCGCTCGCCGGTGGTGGCGGTGGACGCAATCGGCACCAGCGTATTTTCCCGGGAGGTGGACATTGCAAACGCGCGCCTGCGCTTTGCCAACGGCTGCGTTGCGAACGCGACTGCAAGCCGGGTCAGCCTGAAGACCGAGCGGAAACTGCGCCTGTTTCAGGACGACGCGTATATCTCGGTTGATTTGCAGCAGAAGGTGCTCACCGTGATCCGCAAAGGCACGGGTGTGAGCGCCGACGGCGTGCCGCAAGTCGCCATCGAAGAGAACAGCTACGAGCCCGGAGATGCCCTCAAGGATGAAATCGTTGCCTTTCTCGAGTCCGCGGCGACCGGTTCGGCGCCTCAGGTGAGCGGCGAGGACGGGCTACTGGCGTTGCGGACCGCGGTGAGCATCGTCGAGCAGGTGGCGAGCTCCCGGCGGCAATTTGCTTAGGCTCCTAGTTCGAGCCCGCCGCTGATGCGGGCGGGGCGGCCGGTTCGGGCGTCGCCGGAGAAGGCGCCGGTGCCGTGGCCGGGGCGTGAGTGTCGGGAGACGCGCTGGGCGTCGCGCCCGGAGTCGCGCCGGGAATCGCGCCGGGTTCATTGTCGGTGATGGTGACGCGATCTACGAAGAAGCGGGTGTCGCCGAAGCAATTGGTGGGAATGCCGGGGTGCTCCGTGTAGTGCAGCTGGACGCGGTGACCGACGGCTTTGCTCAATTCCACGGCCACCGCTTTATCGCGCGAGCTGAAGTCCCATAATTGGCGGGACGTGCCGGTGCCGAGGTAGGTGCCGCCGCCGTAGTACAGCGCTATTTCGCCTTCGTGGGTCTTGCAGAGCCAGCCGCGCCGCACGAATTTTTGCAGCACGCCGGCGCGTTCCCCGTCCGCATACGCCCACGACAACGTCAGCCACGTCCACAGGCCGGTGCCGACCACGAGCAGCAGCAACACCATCATCACCCATCGACCGAAGCGGCGTTTGGAGCGACCCGCTGAAGCGGAATTCGGAACTTCGATACGCGTCATAGGGGATGACCTTGCTGGTTGCGGCGCTTGACGTTACGGCGTATTCAAAGACGGATGTCGCCCTCGCGGCTATGATAGTCGAAACTCGACCAAAGCGCGCTCGGGATGGGCGATCACGCCATGCCGCTGCAGGGCAGGTCACAATCAACGGCCATCCATGATTACCCAGCCGATGTGTTTCGCGTGACAAGGACCAGCAAGGGTTTCGCCGCCACCGCGGGCGCGTTTGCGAT
>DATLVV010000061.1:0-4178 GCA_035577165.1 Steroidobacteraceae bacterium
CGACGTCAAAGGCGAAATCCTCGAGCTGAAAAACACCGTCAATACGATGGTCGACCAGCTCTCCTCTTTTGCGTCGGAAGTCACCCGCGTCGCGCGTGAAGTCGGAACCGAAGGCAAACTCGGTGGGCAGGCTCAAGTGAAAGGTGTTTCGGGCACTTGGAAAGATTTGACCGACAACGTGAACTTCATGGCTTCGAACCTGACCGATCAGGTGCGCGGCATCGTGAAGGTGGTGACGGCCGTCGCCAACGGCGATCTGAAGCAGAACCTGACCGTGAAGTCGAAAGGCGAAGTCGCAGCCCTCGCCGAAACCATCAACAACATGACCGACACGCTCGCGACCTTCGCCGACCAAGTGACGACGGTGGCTCGCGAGGTGGGCGTCGAGGGCCGTTTGGGCGGACAGGCCAATGTGCCGGGCGCCGCGGGCACCTGGAAGGACTTGACCGGCAATGTGAACCTGCTGGCCGCGAACCTCACCACCCAAGTGCGCGCCATCGCCGAAGTCGCCACGGCGGTCACCAAGGGCGACTTGACCCGTTCGGTGCAAGTGGAGGCGCGCGGCGAGGTGGCCGAGCTCAAGGACAACATCAATACGATGATCGGCAACCTGCGTCTGACCACGGATAGGAACACCGAACAGGATTGGCTCAAGACCAACCTGGCGCGCTTCACCAACATGCTGCAAGGTCAACGCGATTTGGCCACGGTGGGCCGGATGATGTTGTCGGAATTGGCGCCGCTGGTGGAGGCGCAGCACGGGGTGATCTATCAAGTGGAGACCGACGGCGCCATGCAAGGCCTGAAGCTCCTCGCCGCCTATGCCGACGACGCGGACGGCGGCTACGCCGAGCGGCTGCAGCTCGGAGAGGGGCTCATCGGTCAATGCGCCCGCGATGCACGGCGCATGTTCATCACGGATATTCCGGCCGGCGTGGTGCCGATCCGTTCCGGCCTGTTCCGGGCTCCGCCGCGCCACGTCATCGTGCTGCCGGTGCTGTTCGAGGGTCACGTGAAGGCTGTCATCGAGCTTGCCTCGCTCGGCGCGTTCACGGACCTGCAGCTATCGTTCCTCGATCAGCTGACCTTGTCCATCGGCATCGTGCTGAATTCCATCGAGGCGACCATGCAGACCGAAGGCCTGCTCAAGCAGTCGCAGCAGCTGGCGACCGAGCTGCAGACCCAGCAGCGCGAGTTGCAGCAGACCAATGAGAAGCTCGAGCAGAAGGCGCAGCAGCTGGCCGATCGAAATGTCGAGGTCGAAGCCAAGAATCAGGAAATCGAGGAGGCACGCCGGGCGGTGGAGGAGAAGGCGACGGAACTGGCGCTGACCTCGAAGTACAAATCCGAATTCCTCGCCAACATGTCCCACGAACTACGCACGCCGCTCAACAGCATTCTCATTTTGGGTCAACAATTGACCGAGAATCCGGACGGCAATCTGAGCAGCAAGCAAGTAGAGTTCGCGCGCACCATCCACGGCGCCGGCACCGACCTGCTCAATCTCATCAGCGATATTCTGGATCTGTCGAAGATCGAGTCCGGTACGGTATCGGTGGATGCGGAGGAAGTATACTTCGCCAACTTGATGGAAATGATCGCGCGGCCGTTCCGCCACGAGGCGGAAAACCGCCGCCTGCTGTTCGACGTGGTTGTTTCACCCAATTTGGACCGCAGCATCATCACCGATTCGAAGCGCCTGCAGCAGGTGCTCAAGAATCTACTGTCGAACGCATTCAAGTTCACCGCGGAAGGGGGTGTCCGACTCACCGTGTCGCCGGCGGCGAGCGGCTGGAGCGCCGATCATCCGACCCTTCGCCATGCGCCCACCGTGGTGGCATTCGAGGTCTCGGATACCGGAATCGGCATCCCGGCCGAAAAACAGCGCATCATTTTCGAAGCTTTTCAACAGGCCGACGCCGGCACCAGCCGCAAGTACGGCGGAACGGGCCTGGGCCTTGCGATCAGCCGCGAACTCGCGAATCTGCTCGGCGGGGAAATCCAGCTGCGCAGCACCCCGGGCCGTGGCAGCGTGTTCACGCTGTTCCTGCCGCTTGCCTATCTGGGCGGCGCCGGAGCGAAGACTGCCGCGGGCAGTGTGGAGCAGATTCCGTACAACGCCGCCGCGCTGGCGGTGTCGATGCGGGCGCAGGATCGCCAGATCGAGCCGGTTCTGGACGACCGCGATATCCTTGGCGCCGACGACAGCGTGGTGCTCATCGTCGAGGACGACCCCCACTATGCGCGCCTCATGATGGGGGCGGCCAAGCAGCATGGATTCAAGGTCCTGGTCGCGCAGCGCGGCGCCGATGCGCTGGCCCTGGCGCGCGCGCACCGGCCCACGGCCATTTCGCTCGACATATTCCTGCCGGACATGCTCGGTTGGACGGTGTTGAGCCAGCTCAAACAAGACCCGGCGACGCGGCACATTCCGGTGCAAATCGTCACCTTGGACGAGGATCGCAATCACGGTCTCGCGCGCGGCGCTTTTGCCTTCGTTGCCAAGCCGGTCACTTCGGACAATCTGGAGAACGCATTCGCGCGCATCAAGGACTATGCGGCTCCCCGGCGCAAGCGGCTGCTTTTGGTCGAGGACGATGAGGCGGAGCGCAAGGGCGTGTCCGAGCTGCTGAGCCACGCGGACGTCGAAATCATCACTGCGGCCACCGGTGAGGCGGCATTGACGCAGCTGCGCGCGACGCCGGCCGATTGCGTGGTGCTGGATTTGAAATTGCCGGACATGTCGGGGTTCGAGGTGCTGGAGCAGATCCGCGACGACGCGATGTTGTGCGACATCCCGGTGGTGGTATTCACCGGCCGGGAGCTGTCCGCGGACGAGGACGCCAAGCTGCGCACCATGGCGCGCAGCGTCGTGGTCAAGGGTGTCGAATCGCCGGAACGATTGCTCGATGAGACGTCGTTATTTCTGCACCGGGTCGTGGCGGATCTGCCGCCGGCGAAACAAAGCATGCTGCAGCGCCTGCACAGCTCGGATGAAGATTTGATGAAGCGCACCGTGCTCTTGGTGGATGACGATACGCGCAATATTTTCGCACTGAGCAGCGTGCTCGAGCGGCGCGGCATGGATGTTCTGACCGCCACCACCGGCAGCGAGGCTCTCGCGGTGTTGAACTCGCGTGCCGACGTGGCCATCGTACTCATGGACATCATGATGCCGGGCATGGATGGCTACGAAACCATTCAGACGATGCGCGTGAATCCCCAATACCGGCGCCTGCCGATATTGGCGCTCACGGCCAAGGCCATGAAGGGCGACCGTGAGAAGTGCCTGGAAGCGGGTGCATCCGACTATCTGGCGAAACCGGTGAACACCGAGCAATTGCTGTCGGCGCTGCGTATGTGGCTGCACCGTTAGGCGCCACTGGAATGAATAAACCAGAGCCGGTGAATATTTTGTTGGTTGACGACCAGCATGCGAAGTTGCTGAGCCACGAAGCGATTCTGGCGGAGATCGGCGAAAACCTGCTGAAGGCGGCATCCGCCGGGCAAGCCTTTGAATGCCTGCTCAAGCATGAAGTCGCGCTCATTCTCATCGACGTATGCATGCCCGACCTCGACGGCTTCGAACTCGCCGCCATGATTCGCGAGCATCCGCGCTTTCAGGCCACCGCCATCATATTCGTATCGGCGGTGATGATGACCTACCCCGATCAGCTGCGGGGCTATCAGCTCGGCGGCGTCGACTATGTGCCGGTACCCGTGGTCCCGGAGCTGCTGCGCGCCAAGGTGAAGGTGTTCGTGGACTTGTACCGCAAGACCCGTCAACTCGAGCGGTTCAATGCCCAACTCGAGCAGCGCGTCGCCGAGCGAACCGCCGAGCTGCAGCGCTTCAATGAGCAATTGGAGCAGCGGATCAAGGAGCGCACACGCGAGCGCGAAACGGCGCTGGCGCAGTTGTTCGAAGCTCAGAAAATGGACACCATCGGCCAGTTGACGGGCGGCGTCGCTCATGACTTCAACAATCTATTGATGGCGGTCCTTGGCAGCCTCAGTTTGCTGGAAAAACGCCTGCCCGAGGATCCGCGCAGCCATCGGCTTCTGCAAAATGCGGTGCAAGGGGCTCAGCGGGGCGCCTCGCTGACGCAGCGGCTGCTGGCTTTTTCGCGGCGGCAGGAGCTCAAGCCCGAGGCCGTCGATGTGCCGCGTCTGGTGACCGG
>DATLVV010000062.1:0-10388 GCA_035577165.1 Steroidobacteraceae bacterium
GACTGGGCACAGCGGTGCGCGCCGCCGGAATCGAGTAGACGACATCGCGGGCTTGCGCGGTCTTGTTGACATACTGATGCGAGCCCTCGGTGCCCAATCCATGATAATCGGTGGCGATCACCGCAAAACCGGCGGCCACCATGGGCATCAAGCCCTCATCGCCGTAGTACACGTCCTTCATGGCGGACGGTGCGCACAGCCGCGCCACACCGCTGGTGCCATGCGCCCACGCAATCACGGGCCAGCCCTGGGGCGGCGGCGTCCCGGCGGGGATCAGGACCGCCGCCGAGGTTGCGACATCACCGCCGGTGGCGTCGAGCGAATGGTAGATGATGCGCACCGCGGTGGCGCCCTTCGGCAGGGTGTAACCCGTGAACGCTTCCTTGCGCAACAGATCGCCCGGCTTGGTGGCGGACAGATTGGCCGGGGTCGAGTAAAAATCACCGATGGGCAGACGATCGGCCTGTTCCATGGCAACGGCCTCGGCCACCGTCTTGGGCATTTCCTGCGCGAGTACCGCGTCGCCGCCCGCCAGTATCAGTGCAATCAGTAGGGTGGTTCGCATGTCCGTCCTGGTTTATTTGGGTTCGAATTTCAACGCCACGCCGTTCATGCAATAGCGCTCGCCGGTGGGCCGCGGTCCGTCCGGGAACACATGCCCCAAATGTCCGCCGCAGCGGGCGCAATGAACTTCAGTCCGCGCCATCCCGAGGCTGCGATCCGTGGTGGTGCCCACGGCCTTCGGCAGCGGCGCGAAAAAACTCGGCCAGCCGGTGCCGCTGTCGAATTTCGTGGATGACTCAAACAGCGGCAGGCCGCAGGCGGCGCAGGCGTACATGCCGGCGCGGTATTCTTTGTTGAGCGGGCTGCTGCCGGCGCGTTCGGTGCCGTGCCGGCGCATGACGGAGTAGGTCTCCGGCGGCAGTGCCTTCTTCCAGTCCTCGTCGGAGCGCTGAACGGGTGATTCTGCCGGCGTGTCAGACATGGCCGTATCCTTAGGCGAGCGGGACGGCGAATTTTAGCACGCGCTATTCGTGGGGTCTCGGCATGAGCAGTTTGGCGATCAGCGAGGTCCATCCCGACTGATGCGAGGCGCCGACGCCGCGCCCGGTATCGCCGTGAAAATATTCGTAGAAAGGGATGCAATCCCGGTAGTACGGATCGGTTTGCAGCTGCGGCTGGTGACGCATCACGGGGCGCTCACCCTTGGCGTCCTTCAAAAAAATGCGCGACAGACGGTGCGACAACTCGGTCGCCACCTGATCGATGGTGAGAAAATGCCCCGACCCGGTCGGGCATTCGACCTTGAAGTCGTTGCCGTAGTAGTGATGAAATTTCTGCAGCGACTCGACAATCAGGAAATTGAGCGGAAACCATATGGGACCGCGCCAATTGGAATTGCCGCCGAATTGCCGCGTTTCGGATTCGCCGGGCGCGTAGCGCACCGATTGATCGACGTCGCCCACCTTGAGCACGAAGGGGTGCGCGAGGTGGGCCCGCGACAGGGCGCGAACGCCATAGTCCGACAGGAACTCAGACTCATCCAGCATGCGCCGCAACAGCTTTTTCATGCGGTGACCGCGCAGCAGCGACAATAGCCGCCGTTGGCCGCGCCCCGGAGACTCCCAATGCGACACCAGCCGCGCGAGGTCCGGGCGGTGGTTCAGGAACCATTCCAGCCGCTTCCTGAATCCCGGCAGTTTTTCCAGCAGTTCCGGCTCCAAGGTTTCGACCGCGAACAAGGGAATCAATCCAACCATGGATCGGACGCGCAGCCGCACCTGCTTGTCGTCGGGCAAATTCAGCACGTCGTAATAGAATTGATCTTCTTCGTCCCACAGGCCGGTGTCGCTGGCGTACATGGAACTCATTGCCCGGGCGATATCCAAAAAATGCTCGAAGAATTTGCTGGCGATGTCCTCGTACACATGATTGTGTTCGGCCAGCTCCAAGGCGATGCGCATCAAATTCAGAGAATACATCGCCATCCAGCTGGTGCCGTCCGACTGATTGATGTAGCCGCCGGTGGGGAGCTGGGCGCTGCGGTCGAACACGCCGATATTGTCCAGGCCGAGGAAACCGCCCTGGAAAATGCTCTTCCCCAAGTTGTCCTTGCGGTTCACCCACCAGGTGAAATTCAGCATCAGCTTGTGAAACACGCGCTCGAGAAATTCGAGGTCGCCGCTGCCGCCATTGTGTTTGCGGTCGATTTGGTACACGCGCCACGTAGCCCAGGCATGCACGGGCGGATTGACGTCGCTGAACGCCCATTCGTACGCGGGAATCTGGCCGTTCGGCCGCATGTACCATTCGCGGGTCAGCAACACCAATTGGTGCTTCGCGAACACCGGATCGATCAGCGCAAAGGGAATGCAATGGAACGCCAGATCCCAGGAGGCGTACCAGGGATATTCCCATTTGTCCGGCATGGAAATGATGTCGGCATTGTTGAGATTGCGCCATTCGGCGTTGCGGCCGCAGCGGTGCGACTCCGGTGGAACCGGTTGACCGGGATCGCCTTTGAGCCAACGTGCGTTGTCCAGGTAGTAAAATTGCTTGCTCCAGATCAATCCGGCGAAGGCCTGGCGCTGCACCACGCGCTCGTCGGCCGAGGCGATGTCCCTTTGCAGATCGGCATAGTAGTGGTCGGCCTCGTCACGCCGCTCCGTCAAGCAATCCTCGAAGTCCTCGAACGGGTGTTCGACGGGGCGGCGCGTGAGCCGCAGCCGGTGTACCTCTTTGCCGCCGCTGGGAATGGTGCACTCCAGCCACACACCCGCCTTGGTGCCGGTGCGGGCGGGATTCACCGCCTCGGTGCGGCCGCCGACGATGCGCTCGTGGAATCCGTCCTTGAAATACCCGGGGCCGCCGATGTTCCAGAGCCGCGGCGCATTGGTTTCATTTTCGGTGAACAACAGCTGCGCTTTGCCGTCGATGTACAGGCGGCTCATGCCTATGCTCGCCGGTTCGATGCCGATGGAGCCGTCCTCGAGCGCGCGCAGCTGCGGTTTGACCGAACCCGGCTCCCAGGTCCAGGTATTGCGCAACACCAGTTGCGGAAGGAGGTGCAGCACTGCGGGCGCGGCGCCGCGATTCCAGGCCGTGATTTTCATCAGCACGTCGCCGGGCTCACCCTGGGCGTACTCGACGAATACATCGAAGTAGCGATCCTCGGCGAACACGCCGGTGTCCAGGAGTTCGTACTCCGGAAGCTCCGTGCCGCGGCGGGCGTTCTCCGCGACCAGGTCATCGTAAGGGAACGTGAGCTGCGGATACTTGTAGAGCATCTTCAAGTACGAATGGGTCGGCGTCGCGTCGAGGTAGAAGTAGTGCTCCTTGACGTCCTCGCCGTGATTGCCCTGGGCGTTGGTCAGCCCGAACAGGCGCTCCTTCAATATCGGGTCGGCGCCGTTCCACAGTGCGAGCGACAGGCACACCAGCTGATTGCCGTCGGAGAAGCCGGCGATGCCGTCCTCGCCCCAGCGGTAAGCGCGGCTGCGCGCGTGATCGTGGGGAAAGTATTCCCAGGCCGTGCCGCCGGCACTGTAGTCCTCGCGCACCGTGCCCCATTGGCGCTCACTCAAGTACGGACCCCAGTGATGCCAGCCATCATGGCCGGGCACATTTGCGAGCATGCGCTCGCGCTCGGTGTTCATGCGAAATCCTTAAATTTTGGGGATCTTGCGCTCGAGATAGAGCCAAGAACGCAGTATCTCAGCGACGCTCCAGGCTTGCGCGAAACAGCCGCGCGCAGTGTGAGGTGCGTCACCATCAAAAATCTCGCTGACCGTGCCCAAACAAGCGCCATTCAGGTGCTCTGCGATGGGGGCTAGAAACGACTGAGATAGTCGCGCATCGCCGTACACCCGATAGTGGGCGCGGACAAAGGGTCCGAGCAGCCACGCCCACACCGTTCCCATGTGGTAGGCGGCATCGCGCTGCCGGGCATCACCCTCGTATCGGCCAATATAGTCCGGATCTTGAGGACTCAAGCTGCGCAGCCCGTAGCTGGTCAACAGTTCCCGGCCGCAGGCATCCACCACCGCGCGCATCTCAGCCGCGCTCAAGGCCGAGTAGGGCAGGGACACCGCCAAGATTTGATTCGGCCGCACGCGCCCGTCGCAGGCACCGCCGGCGGCGTCGATGACATCGAACAGGCAGCCGCGCTGCGGATTCCAGAAGCGGCTGAAGCTCGCGGTCCCGCGCGCGAGCAAGTCAAGGCAAAAGCGCTGTTCGTCCGTATTGCGAGTGCGCACGGCCAGCCGGGCGGCCACAGCCAATGCGTTCAGCCACAGCGCATTGATTTCCACGGGCTTGCCGATGCGCGGAGTGAACACCTGCTCGCCGTGCTTGGCATCCATCCAGGTGAGTTGCGTGCCCGCCTCGCCGGCGCGCAGCAGCCCATCGGCGGGATCCACCCCGATTCCATAGCGCGTTCCCAACGCGTGTGCATGAATGACGGTCATCAAGATGGGGAATAGCTCGCGCAGCAGATCGGGATCGCGATGTGCCTCAAGGTAATCGTCGAGTGCATGAAACATCCACAAGGTCGCGTCTGCCGTGTTGTATTGCGGCGCCGCGCCGCCGTCGGGAAAACAATTGGGCAGCATGCCGCGGTCGACGAAGCGCGCGTAGTTTCGCAAAATGCCGGCGGCGAGATCGTAGCGCTTCAGTGACGTCGCCAGTCCCGGCAGCGAGATCATGGTGTCGCGGCCCCAATCGGTGAACCAGGGATAGCCGGCGATGATGCTGCGCGCGGCGCTGCCGGCGGCGTCGCGGCGCACGATGAATTGATCCGAGGCGTGCGCGAGCGAGCGTATCCAGGCGGGCGCAGTCTTCGGCAGCGGCGCAAGCAGGCGCTGCGCGGCGCCCTTCAAGACACCCTCGATTTCCGGTCCCGGAGCGGCAGTGGCCTCGGCGGTGGCGGTCAGAAACACCGGCCGGCGCAGCGCCAAGTCCGCGCTGAACGATCCGGGAGTCAGCAAATCCTCAAGCGCATCGAGGCCGCGCTCGGCTTCCATGCGATGCAGGAAGTTCCAATACCATTCGGCCGCGGGCGTGAACTCTCCCTGGGTGATGGACAGCCGATAGGAACGCGCGCCGGGGAAGGCTTGCACGCGGCACTCGCCGGGCACGGTCTCGAGTTGCAAGGGCTGCGCGCCGCGTCCTTGGCTGTGGTAGTCGCGATAAGTGACCAAGGGCTTGAGCGTCACGCGCAATGGCGCAGTCGCGCGCAGCAATTCGATGCGCAGGTAGCTGGTGTTGGCCTCGGGGGCCATGAAAATCCGCGTTTCCAACAGCGCATCGCCGATGGCGTAGCGCCAGGTCGGCATGCCGTCCTCGAGCCGGAAGGATTCCAGGTGGACGAACCCTTGGCCGCTGATGGCGCCGCCCGCGAATTCATTCGCCGACAGGTCGGTCTCTATCCCTAAATAATGCGCGCTCACCTCGACCTTCGCCACCAACAGCGTGCGCTCCACCGGGGGGTTCAGGCTGGCGATGAGAAATCCATGGTAGCGGCGCGTGTTGGCGCCGGCCACCGTTCCGCAGGCATAGCCACCGAGACCATTCGTCACCAGCCATTCGTAGCGGCCGGCGCTGTCCCAGTGGCCGCAGATGTCGCGGCCGAGAGTCAGAAGCGCAACCCTCTCGTCATCGATGCTCCTCGAGATGATTCAACAATATCCGGTAAGGGCCGGCCCATTGTAGGATTATTAGGCTCATGCAGGTCGCTATTCGCCACGCGGGGGCGGGGAGATTCCCTGTAGAATGGGCGTTTAATTCAATCGGGTGGACGGATGGCGCAGGGCCGATCGATGGAAAAAGCCGCATTGATTTGCGGCTCCGTGGCGTACGACACGATTTTGCAGTTTCCGGACCGCTTCAAGTCGCACATTCTGCCCGACAAGATTCATATCTTGAACGTGTCGTTCCTGGTCCCGGACATGCGCCGCGAGTACGGCGGCTGCGCGGCCAATATCGCCTACAGCCTCAAGCTCCTGGGCGACGTGGGGCTGGCGATGGCCACAGCGGGCCATGATTTCGCGCCCTATCGCGAGCGAATGCAGGCGCAGGGCATTCCCGTCGAGCATATCAAGGTGGTGGAGGATAGCTTCACGGCGCAGGCCTTCATCACCACGGACCTGGATGACAATCAAATTACGGCCTTTCACCCGGGAGCAATGCAGCATGCGCACCTGAACCGTGTGTCGGATGCGGGCCCCGGTGTGGTACTCGGCATTGTCGCGCCGGACGGCCGGCAGGCCATGATCGAGCATGCGGCGCAATTCGCGGCCGCTAAAATCCCCTTTATATTCGACCCCGGTCAGGGGATGCCGATGTTCGGCGCCGAGGACCTGAAAACCTTCATCGCGCAGGCCCGCTGGGTGGCGGTCAACGACTATGAGTGGGGTTTATTGCAACAAAAGACCGGATATACGGTCTCTGATGTCACTGCCCAGGTTGAGGCCTTGGTGGTTACCCGGGGCGCGGAAGGGTCGGTGATCTATGCTGAAGGAGGGACCCTGACGGTCCCCTGCGCCAAGCCTCGGGCCATCGTCGATCCTACGGGTTGCGGGGATGCCTATCGCGCTGGTCTAATTCACGGCCTGTTGCGGGGCCTGGATTGGGAAACCACCGGCCGGGTAGCCTCCCTGATGGGGGCGATCAAGATCGAGTCGCGCGGACCTCAGAATCACCGCTTCACGCGGGCGGAGTTCGAGCAACGCTATCGGGATAATTTTGGCCAATCGCTGTAAGGAATTTCTATGAGCAGAAGCTTCTCGTTCACCTCGGAGTCGGTTTCGGAAGGCCATCCCGACAAGGTCGCCGACCAGATCTCCGACGGCATCCTCGATGCCATTCTGGCCGCGGACCCCAAGGGCCGGGTTGCCTGCGAGACCCTGGTCAAGACCGGGGTGGTGATCGTGGCCGGCGAAGTCACCACCAGCGCCTGGGTCGACGTCGAGGCCATCGTGCGCAAGACCGTGCTCGACATCGGTTATGACACGTCCGACATGGGCTTCGACGGCGCCAGTTGCGGTGTGATCAACATCATCGGCAAGCAATCCCCGGACATTGCACAGGGCGTCGACCGCAAGGACGAACGCAAGCAGGGTGCCGGGGACCAGGGCCTGATGTTCGGCTATGCCACCAATGAGACCGACGTGCTGATGCCGGCGCCCATCACGCTCGCGCATCGCTTGGTGAAGCGCCAGGCGCAAGTGCGCAAGAGCGGCAAGCTGCCCTGGCTGCGTCCCGATGCCAAGAGCCAGGTGACCCTGCGCTATGAGAACGACCGGCCGGTGGGCCTCGAGGCGGTGGTGTTGTCGACCCAGCATGAGGACAGCATCAGCACCAAGCTGCTACGCGAGGCCGTCACCGAGGAGATCTTGAAGCCGGTGCTGCCGGCCAAGTGGATCGACAAGCACACCAAGTACCATATCAATCCCACCGGACGATTCGTCATCGGCGGTCCGGTCGGCGATTGCGGTCTCACCGGGCGCAAGATCATCGTGGATACCTATGGCGGATTCGCGCGCCACGGCGGCGGTGCCTTTTCCGGGAAGGATCCATCCAAGGTGGACCGTTCGGCGGCGTACGCCGCGCGCTACGTGGCCAAGAACATCGTGGCCGCCGGCCTCGCCGAGCGCTGCGAAGTGCAGGTCTCCTACGCCATCGGCGTGGCTGAGCCCACCTCCATCATGGTGGAGACCTTCGGCACGGGTAAATTGCCGGATACACGCCTGACGCAGCTGGTGCGCGCGCATTTCGATCTCACGCCGTTTGGCCTGCGCGAAATGCTGGATCTGGCCCGGCCCATCTATCAGAAGACCGCCTCCTATGGGCATTTCGGCCGCAAGGAAGCAGAGTTCAGCTGGGAACGCACCGACAAGGCCAGCACCCTCGCGGCGGAATGCAAGGCAACCCGCGCCGCTTAAGGCGCGATCGCACGGAGAACGAATCGATGAATGCAGCAATCAAGCAACCGAAGGACTATCTGATCAAGGATCTCGCCTTGGCGGACTGGGGTCGCAAGGAAATCAAGATCGCCGAAACGGAGATGCCCGGCCTCATGGCGATACGCCATGAATTCGCGGCGCAGCTGCCCTTGCGCGGCGCGCGCATCACCGGCTCCCTGCACATGACCATTCAGACGGCGGTGCTGATCGAGACCTTGAATGCGCTCGGCGCACAGGTGCGCTGGGCCTCGTGCAACATCTACTCGACCCAGGATCATGCGGCCGCGGCCATTGCCGCCGGCGGCACGCCGGTGTTCGCGGTCAAGGGCGAGACGCTGGCCGAGTATTGGGACTACACCCACCGCATCTTCGAATGGCCGGACGGCGGCCACTCGAACATGATCCTGGACGATGGCGGTGATGCGACGCTGCTGCTGCACCTCGGCGCCAAGGCGGAGAAGGACGCCTCGCTGATCGCTCGCCCCGCCAACGAAGAGGAAGAATGCCTGTACGGCGCCATCAAGGCGAAGCTCGCGGTGGACCCCAAGTGGTATTCCGCGCGGCTGGCCAAGATCAAGGGCGTCACCGAAGAGACCACCACCGGGGTCAAACGCCTGTATCAAATGGCCAAGGAAGGGCAGCTGGCGTTTCCGGCATTCAACGTCAACGATTCGGTGACCAAATCGAAGTTTGACAATCTCTACGGTTGCCGCGAATCCTTGGTGGACGCCATCAAGCGCGCCACCGATGTGATGATCGCCGGCAAGGTCGCGCTGGTGTGCGGCTACGGCGATGTGGGCAAGGGCTCGGCCCAGGCGCTGCGCGCCTTGTCGGCGCAGGTGTGGGTCACCGAAGTCGATCCGATCTGCGCGCTGCAGGCAGCGATGGAAGGCTACCGCGTGGTCACCATGGACTATGCAGCCGACAAGGCCGACATCTTCGTGTCCGCCACCGGCAATTTCCATGTCATCACCCACGACCACATGAAGCGCATGAAGGATCAGGCCATCGTGTGCAACATCGGGCACTTCGACAACGAGATCGAAGTGGCCGCGCTCAAGCAATACGCCTGGGACAACATCAAGCCGCAGGTCGATCATGTGATTTTCCCCGACGGCAAGCGGATCATTCTGCTGGCCGAAGGCCGCTTGGTGAATTTGGGCTGCGGCACCGGGCATCCGTCCTACGTGATGAGCTCCTCGTTCGCGAATCAAGTGCTGGCGCAGATCGAACTCTTCACCAACACCGCGAAATATCCGGTCGGCGTGTATGTGCTGCCCAAGCATCTGGATGAAAAGGTGGCGCGCTTGCAGCTCTCCAAGCTGCGCGCGCAATTGACGGAGCTGACCGACACGCAGGCCCGCTACATCGGGGTGGAGAAACAGGGTCCATACAAGGCCGATCACTACCGTTATTAGGGGCATGCGATGAGTTCCAAGGTGTATCCGGACGCCGCGGCGGCGCTGCACGGAGTGGTCCAGCCGGGCATGACCCTGATGTGCGGCGGCTTCGGCGCCTGCGGCATCCCCGAGAACCTGATCGACGCGCTGCATGCCTCGGGAGTGGGTGATCTCACCGTCGTGTCGAACAATGCCGGGCTCGACGGCGTGGGATTGGGCTTGCTGCTGCAGACGCGGCAGATCCGCAAGATGATTTCCTCCTACGTCGGCGAGAACAAGGAATTCGAACGGCAGTACCTGGCCGGCGAATTGGAACTCGAGTTCAATCCGCAAGGCACGCTGGCCGAACGGATCCGCGCCGGCGGCGCCGGCATTTACGGCTTCTACACCAAGGTGGGTGCGGGAACGCTGGTGGCCGAGGGCAAGGAGACGCGCACCGTGGACGGCGAAACCTACGTGCTCGAGAAGGGCCTGGTGGCGGACGTCTCCCTGGTCAAGGCCTGGAAGGGGGACACCGAGGGGAACCTCATCTACCGCAAGACCGCGCGCAACTTCAATCCGAACATGGCGACCGCCGCCCGCGTGACCGTGGCCGAAGTCGAGGAGCTGGTCGAACCCGGAAGCCTCGATCCGGACTGCATTCACACCCCCGGCATCTTCGTCCAGCGCATCATCCAAGGCGCGCGCTACACCAAGCTGATCGAGAAGCGAACCGTGCGCAAGCGCGAGAGGAGTACGCATGGCGTGGTCGCGTGAGGATTTGGCCGCGCGCGCGGCCCGCGAGCTCGGCGACGGCTTCTATGTGAACCTCGGCATCGGCATTCCGACCCTGGTCGCCAACTACATTCCGCCCGGCATGAAAGTCGTGCTGCAATCCGAGAACGGCATGCTCGGCACGGGGCCCTTTCCCTACGAGGGCGAAGAGGACGCGGACCTCATCAATGCCGGCAAGCAGACCGTGACGGCCTTGCCCATGACGTCGTATTTTTCCTCGGCCGACAGCTTCGGCATGATTCGCGGCGGCCAC
>DATLVV010000063.1:0-3346 GCA_035577165.1 Steroidobacteraceae bacterium
CGCATGCGCGGCTACGATGATGCTCAGGCGCGTCAAATCTTCCGCGACCTCATCGACATGCCGGCCGACGTCGCCATCACCAAAACCGAGATTACGGTGCGCTTCCACCGACGAGCCCACCTGCCCATCGTCCTCGCCTACGGCCTGATCGACAAACCCGTTGCCGTCCCGTGGTGGAATGGTCGCGCGCTCCGCCTCGTCCAATTGTGCTGAAAACGCAAAAGTGTTAGGCTAGTTTCTGTCGCGAAAGGCAAAATAGTACGGTGGAATGGGCGTTTCCAGCGTTTTTCGGCGACAAGTTTTACTTGCCAGGGCGAGGTTGGATGTCTCTCATTTGAGAGATGATTCGCCGCCACACCATACAGCCTGCCAATGCCGTCCGTTGCTCGATGGGCAGCGGCGCGGCTGGGCTGCGGCCGGCGGTTCTTGGCTCGTTGAGTTGAGCCGTGGCGCGGCCGGCGGCGCGGCAGATGAGCTTTGCCGATCTCGAACTGCTGCGGCAGGGCGTTCGGCTTGAGCCGCTGCTGCAGGCGATCTGCGATTTTCTCGATAAGCAGCCAGTGCTGGTCGACCGGGTGCGGCGCGATCTGGTGCGCGGCCTCAAACAGCCGCACCGCGGTCGCCGCGGCCTCACCGCGGCGCAGGTGTTGCGCGCACTGGTTCTGATGCGGGTGAAGAACTGGGATTATCGCGAGCTGCGCGAACGCATCGCCGATGGAATAGCGCTGCGAGCGTTCACCGATTTCTACTGCGAGGAGGTGCCCAAGCATGACGCCTTCAACCGCAGCTTCAACCGGCTGACGTCGGCGACGCTCAAGGCCATTAACGAACTCGTCGTTGAAACCGCCGTGAAGCTCGGCGTGGAGGACGGCAGCAAGCTGCGCCTCGACACCACGGTGGTGGAGACCGACATTCATCATCCGACCGACAACACCTTACTTTGGGACGTGGTGCGCGTCCTCACGCGGCTCCTCGGCCGGCTTGCCGAGGCGCTGGAGCTGCGGCGCATCGCGGGTTTTCGCGACCGCTCGCGTGCTGCCCATCGGCGCATGTATGAGATACAACGCATGACGACGCGGCAGCGCCAAGGCGCCGGATCGCGGCAGACCACGAGCTATCGGGCACTGATCAAGATTGCCGAGGCGGTGGTGGCGAGCGCCAGGGTGGCGCTTGACGATACCGCTGCGGTGCGCGGCAAGGACCCGCTCGCCGCCCTGAACATCAAGGCCTTGCGCGAAGAGATCGCGCATTATTGCGCGCTCGGCGCGCGCGTCATCGACCAGGCGCGCCGCCGCGTGCTCGAGGGCGAACAGGTGCCTACATCTGAAAAGATTTATTCGATCTTCGAGCCGCACACCGACCTGATCAAACGCGGCAAGGTGCGCACGCCGGTCGAGTTCGGCCACAAGGTTTTTCTCGCCGAAAGCGCCGCAGGATTGATCACCCAGTATGAGGTTCTCAAAGGCAACCCTGTGGACGAAGTCCACGTGGCGCCCTCGATCAGGCGTCACCGCCGCGTCTTCCGCCGTGCCCCGGCCCTCTATGGCGCCGATCGCGGCTTCTTCAGCGAGAGCAACATCGCTGTCTGCGCGCGCGGCGGCGTCGCCATGGTCTCGATCCCGCAGCGCGGCGGCCGGAAAACGCCGCAACGGCAAGCTTACGAACGATCGCCGGCCTTCAAACAAGGCCAGCGCTTCCGTGCCGGCATCGAGGGGCGCATCTCGGTGTTGATGCGCGGCCGCGGCATGAAGCGCTGCCGCGCCGAAGGCGCCGAGCGCTTCGCGCTGTTTGTCGGCGCCGCGGTGCTCGCCAACAATCTCATCATCATCGGCGAACTGTTGACCAAACGATCCAGACGCCGCCGCAAAACCAAGCGACAATTCCTCAGCTGACCGGTGACGCGGTGGAACAAAACCGCCGTCCTCATCGCGACGCTTGGCACAACTACACCTCGCATGGGCCGGCCCGTGCCGAAAAAAGCGCGAGAAGCGCTCGCAAATTCACCCTACCGTAGTACAGTTATGCCCATGAATTCGGCATAACTCACTTGGCCCCGCTCAAAATCCACCAATTTCGCGACAGAAACTAGACTAGGGCCTGTCCTCAGTTGAGAAGGATGATAGCGGAGACCAGTTGAACTGCGGCGAGAAAATTTGCTGCCAGTTTGTCGTATCGGGTCGCGATGGCCCGAAAGTGCTTAATCTTGTTGAAGAAGCGCTCGATGAGATTGCGCTCGCGGTAAAGCGCGAAATCGCAGTCCCGCTTGGTCTTGCGGTTGGCTTTTGGCGGGATGACCGGCGTAATCTCCCGCTCCGCGAGGCCATCGATGAGGGCGTCAGCATCGTAGGCCTTGTCTGCGATCAAGGCTTCCGGATCGGCGTTTTCAATCAGATCCTGGGCGCAAGCCAGATCATGGATCTGCCCTGCGGTGAGCATCAGGTTGGCGGGATTGCCCAAGGCGTCGACGAGAGCATGGATTTTCGTGGTCAATCCGCCGCGCGATCGGCCAATCGCTTGGTCGCCGTCTTTTTTTGGGCGCCGGCGCTGTGTTGATGGGCGCGCACAATGGTGGCGTCGATCATCATGTATTCGTTGTCAGGGTCGCTCGCCAACAGTCGGAAAATACGATCAAAAACCCCGCTTTTCGCCCACCGACTGAACCGCTGATGCACGCTCTTCCAATAGCCGAAGCGCGCCGGCAGATCGCGCCACGGCACACCGGTCCTGAACCGATACAGAACCGCTTCAACGAACAGCCGGTTATCTGCCGCCGTGCCGCCAACGTGCCCCTCCCGGCCCGGCAGAATATCCTTGATCCGATTCCATTGGTCGTCGCGCAAGCCAAAGCGCTCCATCGGTCGGCCTCCTCACGCCGACCACCCATGAGTCAGACAATCCGTGATTCGTGAATCCCTATTCGCACCCCGCCGGCATTATCGAACGGCGTTCCGCATGCGATTCCGATCCGTTCTCCTTCCGATTCGGATATGATCCGGGCGGCCTTCGACGACGGTGAACGCCAGCCCACCCTCAGCCCAACTGAGGACAGGCCCTAGTCGAGCTCATCCACCTTATTGTTGCTACTTCGCGAGTGAAGCGACGGTGGGAGGCCGGCGCCCGCTTCCCGGGCAGCACAAGCTTTACACAGTGCAGCCCAACAATAGGTTTTCATGGCGCCAGCGCCTGCTTGTCGACGGCCGGTGAGGGCAAGGTCAACGTCACCTTCGAGTTCCGTCGAAGCTTGTATTGGCCGTTGACGACGACACGGTCGCCCTCTGTAAGCCCCAATGTAATCATGGTGCGGCCGTCGGTCGTCGGTCCCGATGTGATCGGACGCGCTTGGACC
>DATLVV010000064.1:0-2111 GCA_035577165.1 Steroidobacteraceae bacterium
GCCCACGAAACCGGTTCGCTCGCCAGCCCTGGCATAAGCCGCTTCTTCGCGCGCTTCATAACACCGGCTCCGTAGAAAATTCGTAGTCCGGGAGGCACCTGGGGGCATTTTGCGCTTTACATGGGAGCAGTTTGCCCCCACTATTGGGCCAGCAACAAATGGCCCGCGTTATGAAAAGCAAGGAAACCCTCCCTGACGGCTCGGCTCCGGCTTGGCACCAGTTCGGCGCGCCAGTTCTCAGTTTAGTCCGCCAGCAACCTCTTGCTGCAAGCCAAAATCGCTATGGCGAAACGGCCACAGCGTCACCTTCGCGCACAGAAAACCGCACTAACCAGTTACCGCACAATGCTTTCCCCGAAAATCGTACGCAGCGCCGAGGGCGCGAGGAAAATCAGCACCATGGCGCGACCACCCAGGAAATTTACGCTACCGCAAATCCGCCGGCGTTTGAAATTGCTCAGCGCTTCGCTCGCAGCGATCAGTTGGGATACCGAACAAACACCCACCAAGCTGCGCAGCCGCGTCCGCAAGCTGTTGACGAGGGTGGAGGAGATGCTGGAGCGCTGGCCGGCGCCCCCCACCTGAAGCTGAGATTCCCCGTGCCGCTGCCGCCCGGCTACCTGCCAGGGGTTGTGTGATGCGCACCCAGCTACTGCGCGACATGCTCGCCGCGATCGAGGAGCACCGCCACGCCACCGGCGCTGACCGCGACTACTGGCGCGGCATCGCACTCGACCAGATCCGCGAGTTCCGCCGCCGCTACCTCATCCCCGAGCGCGCCGCATTCGAGGCGGCCGTGGAGCGCAACCGCCAACACCGGAGGGCAGCATGAGCGACGCACCAGACACCCTCGCCGCATTGCGAGACCGCGAACGCAGCCTCGAAATGGATGCAGCGGTGCTCACCGCACGGCTGGAGGAAGTGCGCGGGATCATAGCGACACTCGAACACCCGCGCCGCCGCGGCCGCCCCCGCAAGGTGTGGGTCGCCGGCGATGCCGCCACAGACACCGACCCCCCGGAGGCCGCAGCATGAGCCTCGTTTCGGAGTTCCACTGCGTCGCCGACTGGGTGGCGGGCCACGCGCTGCGGGAGGAGCCGATCACACCCACCGCGGCCGGCCATCTCGCCGCAGTGCTGCTCGACCTCGCCGACCGCGCAAAGCTGCTGCAGCGCGTGCCGGTAACGGTATTACTCGCCCCCGAGGAGCACGCCGATGGCTAATATCAGCCCATACCGCATCGAGAGCGTGATGTCCGAGGTGTCGCAGATCCTCGCGGACATGCCGGACGACGATATGAAGCTGCGCTACGACACGCTGGAAGGCGAAACGCGCTTCTTCGCCCTACTCGATGACGTGGCCGAACTAGCGATTGCCGACGCCAAGCTTGTCGAGCTTGCCCGCGAACGCATCAAGCGTATCGAGGCGCGCATTGAGGTGAACCGCGACAAGGTGCAGCGCCTGCTGCAAGCCGCCGGCATCGAAGGTGCGGAACGCCCGCTCTACACGGCATCAGTTGCTTACCGCAGCAAGGCGATCGTCACCGACGCCGGCAGGCTCCCGCCCGAGTTACTGCGCACATCGCCCGACATGCTGGCCATAGCCAAGGCGTTACGCTCCGGCCCGGTCGAGGGCGCCGAACAATCGAACCTGACGCCAGTTTTGACCCTGCGGAGCGCCTGACATGAACGAGATCGCCACTATGGCACGGCCAACCAACGCGCTGATGCCAACGAATATCACCGACGCCATGCAGCTAGCCGAGTTCATGTCACGCGCCCGCACGCTGCCTAAGCACCTGTGGGACAGCCCCGGTGACTGCCTGATGGTGGTTGAGCTTGCGATGCGGTGGGGAATGTCACCGTTTGCTGTGGCGCAAGGCGTTTCGATCATCAACGGCAAAATGATGATTGAGGGCAAGTTGGTCGCGGCAGCAGTTGAATCATCCGGCGCGATCACCGGTCATATCGACTATGACTTCGCCGGCGAGGGCGAGGCCCGCATCATCACCGTCACGGCCACCAGGCGCGGTGAAACGAACCCACGCACGGTCACAGTCGCCTTCAAGGATGCGCGCACCAACAACGAGATGTGGAAGAAACAGCCGGACC
>DATLVV010000065.1:0-7120 GCA_035577165.1 Steroidobacteraceae bacterium
TACACGTCCCCCAGCAACAACTTCACGGTGGGCAAGCAGCAGGTGGCGGCCGGGTACGCCGAACTTGTGGCGCCCATCGTCAAGGAATTCGAGCTGGACGCGGCGATTCGCTACGACCATTACAATTTGTCGGGCGGCAAGGCCAGTCCGAAGGTTGGCTTCAAGTGGACCCCGATTCACGAGTTTGCTCTGCGCGGAACCTGGGCCAGGGGCTTCCGGGCTCCGGGCCCTGCCGAGAACGGTCAGGCCGGCCAGACGTTCTTTGCAGGTACCGCCAACGATCCCATCCTTTGCAAGAATCCGGCGACGGTGACGGCGCCGGGCAATTTCGTGGGTCAATGCGTCGTCAACATTGCGACTTTGCAGGGAACGAATCCGGACCTCAAACCGGAGACGTCACAGTCGTTCACTCTCGGTATCATCGTTGAACCCTTCAGGGACTTGAGCGCCACGCTCGACCTCTATGCGATCGAGATCAAGAATCAGATCGTGTCCGGTGGCGGTTTATCGACGGTGCGCGGCACCAACTTGACCCCCATTCCCGTGTACGTGGCAGGTGGCGGCACGGTGCTGCAGGCGCCGCCGGTGGCGCCGATCCTGTACGACACCGTCTCGTTCATCAATGCCAACCGGACGTTCACGGATGGCTTCGATGTCGGCGTCGACTACCACCACAAGTTTGACAGTGGCTGGCAGTTCAAATCCGAGCTCACGTGGTCCTATACCCATGAGTACGAGATGACCATCGATGGAGTCAACTATCAGTTGGCGGGAACCCACGGTCCGTCCTTCTTCACCGGCGATACCGGCAATCCGAAGTCGCGTGCACAGTGGTCGAACACCGTGGGCCGTGGTCCGTGGTCGGTTACCGGAACGATCAACTACATCAGTTCCTTCAGCGTGATCGATACGACCCTGAGCGCGTTCGAGGGGGTACCGGGAGATACCTGTCTCACCTCACTGCAGAATCAAGGCGGTGCGGCCGGAGTCTACTTCTCCATACCTTTGAGCAACGGCACCATCCCGGGCGCGGTCAGCTGCAACGTGAAGCATTTCACGACCTTTGATCTCTTCGGCAAGTGGGATGTCACCGATCACCTGAACTTGCACGGCTCCATCACCAACCTGTTCGACACCAAAGCGCCGCTTGACTGGGCGACCTATGGTGGCGCGCTCGGCGCAGTGCCCTGGAATCCGTCGCTGCACCTGCAAGGTGCGATCGGGGCGTTCTTCAACGTGGGTGTGACTTACAAGTTCAAATAGTTAAGGTAGTCGCAAACTAAAAGGGCGGTGTACTTGCGTGCACCGCCCTTTCTATTGGCTGAATGGATCGACTATCGAGCGGTGGCTAGGGCCCGCCGACGATTCTGAGTCCCACCCGGCGGTTCAGCTGCCGACCGTCGGCCGTGGAGTTATCCGCAAGCGGATCCTCTTCGCCGTAGCCCTTGGCGGTCATTTTGTTGGTGACCCCATGCTCCTTCAAATAAGCCATAACGGTCTCGGCCCGGCGCTGGGACAACGCCTGGTTGTGCGGCTTGCTGCCCCGATTGTCGGTGTGACCGGCGACCTCGATCACCAATTCGGGATATTTCTTCAGAGTGGCGACGCCATAGTCGAGTGTCTGGCTGTTGTCACCCTGCAGGGCGGCCGAGTCGGTGGCGAAATGCACGCGCTCCAGCTTGATTTCACTCTTTATGGTGCAGCCGACCGCATCGACCTTATCGCCGCGAGGCGTATTGGGGCATTGATCGATCGAGTCCGGCACCCCGTCGCCGTCGCTATCCAGCGGAGCGGGCGGAGGTGGGGGCGGAGGCGGGGGCGGCGGCGGAGGTGCGGCCACCACCTGGGGAGTGGGGGCGCCAAACATCAACTGGAAGCCCGCGCTCACCACGATATCGCCTGGATCTTTGGGGTTGTAGGTGTTGGCGCCGAGAAATTCCATGCGGTACTTGGCTTCCGTGCGAAGTTGGAGGCGGGTGGAACGGTCTTGGCTGCCGAGGCCGATGAGCAGGCCGAGGCCCGCTTCGGCCGAGCCGGCCTGATGATCCTCGATGGTGCCGCCGATGCGGTCCTTAATCGTGCCGCCGCCAACCAGCAGGTAGGGGCGGATGACCGAATCGGGCAGGAATTTGTACAAGAAATCGAGCGAATAAGCCGACAATTGCTGGCTAGCGCCCAAAGTCGCGGGAACCTTGAAGCTGGCGATGGAGCCGTTGACCTCCGCGGCCCAGTTGCGCGCAAAGTCATAGCCGACGCCGACCTGGTAGCCGGCATGGTCGTCGGCGGCGCGCTTGCTGTCCAGAAAGGTGTACTGGCCCATCGGCGCCACGTACCACGCCCCGGTGTCATCGGCCGCGAGGGCAGGGCCGCCGGCGGCAGCGAATGCGGCCAAAAGGCTACCAAGAAAGATTCGCTTCATGTCTTTATCTCCACCTGTATTGGCGTTGGGGCAACATCGATAGATTGGTCGCTCAAGAGCTCGACTCGGGCGAAAAGTCTGCAAATAAAGCCAGATCCGATGGATCATCGGTATGAGGCATCATCGAGTGTTGCATTTAAGCTACAATAACTGACATTGTCTGTAGGCCGGCGCCGGCTCGGACTGTAGGATTGAACTTAACTTAATCCAGGGGTGACGGCGAGGTCATTGAGTCCACGGGGGAGACTGATGCATGACGCTGGCGCGGCGCAGATGAATCTCAAACAGCTTGGGCCAGTTCTTCCCCGTTACGAATAGCCGGTCGCCCTTCGGGTCATAGGCAATGCCGTTGAGCACGTCGGTATGGCCCGGGACGACGTCCGAGCCCGGCAACAGCCCACTCAGGTCGATGAGGCCGACCACGTGGCCGTTGCCGGGGTCGATGCGCAGAATCCAATTGCTCTCCCACACATTGGCGAAAATTTCGCCCTTCACCCATTCCAACTCGTTCACGTTGTGAACCGGCTTGCCGTCGAGCGTGACTTGAAGGCGGCCGGTTTCCTGCAGAGTGTTGGGATTCAGAAAGCGCAGCTCCGCGCTGCCGTCGCTCATGATGATGTGTTGATCGTTGCGCGTCAGCGCCCAACCCTCGCCGTCGTAGTGGAACTGCCTTTGCAGCTTGAAGCTCGCGAGGTCGAAAACGAATCCGATGTGGGATTTCCAAGTCAGGCTGATGAGATGTCCGCGCCACTCCACGATCCCCTCGCCAAAATATTGCGCGGGGATGTCGAGTTTCTGGACGACGTCGCCGGTCTCGAGGCGCACCTTGCGGATGGTTGAATGCGCCTCGAGGCCGGTGCTTTCGTACAAGAAGCCGTTCAAATAGAACAGCCCCTCCGTGAATGCCGACGCATCATGCGGGTAGGTATGGACGATGTCGTAGTCATAGATGGGAACGGCCGCCGCTGCGGCTCGGGCGCCCGCGCAGGGCGGCGCGCACAGTGCCGCCCACAGCAGCAGCGCCTCAGTTCTTCGCAGGAACATAGCGGACGAAGCCGGCGAACTCGAAGGTGTTCACGAGCAGATCGCCGTCGCCGTGCACCGCATGCGCCGGCTGTGTGCAGAAGCCGCGGGCCTCGACGCGGTAGGAGCCTTTCTCCGCGAGCGGCCGCTGGGTCAGCGAGTCCACCGTGCAGCGCGAGTCGCCGAGCGTGCCGTAAACCCGGTTGGCGCCTTGGACGAAGACGGTGAGATTCGTGGCGGCGGCATGCGCCGCTTTGCCGGGGCGGATACCCGTGATGCCGAACACGAACAAGAGATTCGGCGCGCCGGGCGGCACGCGCTGAAAACTCAGCCGAACTCCCGGCGGCTTTTCGCGCGATTCGCCCTCGCAGAGGGTGCCGCTGTTGGGCCAGTCGATATGCGCGTCGATCGCTCCGGCGAGATGGGCGCGCAGATAGCCATCGCCGGTGGCGAGACAGGTCGCAGGCTGCGGCGGCAGCTGCAAGGGCGGGTCGGCCGCAGCGGGGCCGATGGTGGCGCCCGCTATCGCGATGATCGTCAGCGCCCGGATTATCGGTATCATTCCCTCCATGTTGCCATGGAGTACGAGCAAATGTTGCAGCTGAAGCCGCTGTGGGCGGTGAGGCCGCTGTGGGCGGCGGCGCTGTGCCTGTGCCTCATCGGGTGCGCCCCCAAATTCAACCGGCCCAATGTGTCCGTCGTCGAGGTTGAATTGCGCAACGCCAACCTGTTGCAGCAAACGTTCGCGGTGAAGCTCAACGTGCAAAATCCCAACGACCGCGCGCTGCCGGTCAAGGGTCTGCATGTGGAGTTGAGCGCCGGCGGCGAACAGATCGCGAGCGGCGTCAGCGACCATGCTTTCGTGGTGCCGCCCTTCGGCGAGTCCGAATTTGACATGACGGTGAAGGCCAATATGGCGCTGGTCCTGCTCAAGCTGAGCCAGAAGGCGGATCAATACGCCGACTCGATCGACTATGACCTGAGCGGCGCCGCCAGCATCGATCTGCCCTTCCTCAGCGAGGTGCCGTTTCACCAGCACGGCTCGTTCTCCCTCAAGGGCTCGCCGTAGCCTCATTGTAATCCGTAACCCATTGAAATAGTGGGATGTTTGGAGGCGGGGCGTCCGGTTGATGCCCGGCCTCTGGTAAACTTCCAGGCCAAATCAAGAGCGCCGCCACTCGAAGGCGTCGCCTCACAAGGTAATCATGGCCGCCTCGCCCTACGAACAATTGGAACAGGAGTTTCGCCGTCTGCATGCGTTCCGCGGGGCACTGTCGCTGCTGCGCTGGGACGCCGCGGTGATGATGCCGCGCGGCAGCGCCGATGTACGCGGTGAGCAGCTGGCGGCGCTCGAGACGGAACATCACGCCTTGCTCACCACGCCGAAGGTGGCGCGCTTGCTGGAGCGCGCCGAGGCCGGCGCCTCGCAGCTGGAGGATTGGCCGCTGGCCAATCTGCATGAGATGCGCCGCCAGCGCGACCATGCGATCGCGACGCCGCCCTCGTTGATCGCGCGTTTGGCCAAGGCCACCTCGCGGGCCGAGGTGTTTTGGGTGGAGGCGAAGAAGGCCAGTGACTTCAAATTGCTGGCCCCCCATCTGGAAGAAGTGGTGCACCTGGTGCGTGACAAGGCGGCGCTGCTCGGCCAGGCGCGCGGCCTGGCGCCCTACGATGCCCTGGTTGACGGATTCACGCCGGGCATCTCGACCGCGGACATCGACACCATCTTCAAGGCGCTGTCGCGCAAGCTGCCGGGCCTCATCAATGAGGCAATCGAAGTGCAGGCAGCGCACGCACCGACGCCGCTCTCCGGAAAATTCACGGTGGCGCGCCAGCGTGCTCTGTCCGTGGACGTGCTGAAGGCGTTGGGGTTTCCGTTCGACCGCGGACGCCTGGATGAAAGCGAACATCCCTTCACCGAAGGGGTGCCGGGCGACATCCGGGTGACGACACGATTTGACCTCAATGATCCTTTTTCGGGCTTGCTGGGCGCGGTGCATGAGACCGGTCACGCCATGTACGACCTCGGTTTGCCGCTCAAGTGGCGCGATCAGCCGGTGGGCCGCGATCGAGGGCTCGCGCTCGAAGAGAGCCAGTCATTGCTGTTCGAGATGAACATTTGCCGCAGCCGCTCCTTCGTCAAGTACCTGCGGCCGCTGATGGAGAAGTATCTGCAGGTGAGCGGCCCGGAGTGGGACGAGGCCAATTTGTATCGTCACTTGATCCGCGTCAAGCGCAGCACCATCCGCATGGATGCCGATGAGCTGACCTATCCCGTGCACATCATGCTGCGCTACGAACTCGAAAAGAAAATTCTCGAGGGTTCGCTGCCCGTCGCCGACCTGCCGGAGGCGTGGAACGCCAATCTGGAGCAGCGCCTGAACATCCGCCCGGCGAACGATGTCGAGGGTTGCCTGCAGGACATTCACTGGGCCGTCGGTCATTTCGGCTACTTTCCCTCCTATGTGCTCGGCGCCGTCATCGCCGGCCAGCTGAACGAAGCCATGCGCGCCGCGCGCCCGTCGCTCGATGAGGAAATCGCCGCAGGTCAGTTCGGCGGCGTGATGGATTGGCTGCGCGACAATGTGCACGGGGTCGGTGCGCGTTTGCCGGTGCAGGACCTCATCAAGCAGGCCACGGGCAAGCCGCTGACGGCAGCCGCGTACCTGCGCTACTTGGAAGCGAAATACCTCGAGGTTCCGTGAATACCCCCATGACCGCCGCGAAGCGCTCGTCCAATACTTTCAAGAAGCTGCAGGCGGAGCTGCGCGGCTCCGTGGGCAAGGCGATCGCCGACTACCGCATGATCGCCGACGGCGATCATGTGATGGTGTGCCTGTCCGGCGGCAAGGATTCCTACACCTTGCTCGACATCCTGTTGAGCCTGCAGCGCGCCGCGCCGGTGAGATTCGACATCACGGCGGTCAATCTCGACCAGAAGCAGCCGGGATTTCCGGCCGAGACGCTGCCGCGGTATCTCACCGATCTCGGCGTTCGCCACCACATCATCGAACAGAACACCTATGCCGTGGTCAAGCGCGTCATCCCGGAGGGCAAGACCATGTGCGGCCTGTGCTCGCGGCTGCGCCGCGGCGCCCTGTACCGCTATGCGGCCGAGCACGGCATCACGAAGATCGCACTCGGCCACCATCGCGACGATCTGGTCGAGACGCTGTTCCTGAACATGTTCTTCGGCGGCCGCCTGAAGGCCATGCCGCCCAAACTGCTGAGCGAGAACCGCCGCCACATCGTGATCCGGCCCCTGGCCTACGTGACCGAAGCCTCGATCGCCCGCTATGCGGCCGCACGCGAATTTCCGATCATTCCCTGCACGCTGTGCGGCTCGCAGAGCCACATGCAGAGGTTGGTGGTGAAGAACATGCTGCGCGAATGGCAGCAGAAATTTCCCGGCCGCGTCGAGGCGATCTTCTCCAGCATCTGCAACGTCGCCGCCTCGCAGCTTGCGGATCCGGCGTTGTTCGATTTCGCGGCCCTGGAGGCCCAGGTGGTCAATACCAGTTGCGACGCACCGATATCAGACGCTGCAGAACCTTGGATGGCAGACCTTCGCCCGATCGAGCTTTGAGATAGGCCTCGCGCGCCAGGCGCGAGCGCAGCCGTCCGGCATTTTCGTATACCGATGTGTAGTCGACTTGACGCGGTCCCCAGCGCGTCTTG
>DATLVV010000066.1:0-5913 GCA_035577165.1 Steroidobacteraceae bacterium
CCGTCACGATGGTGTGTCCCGGCCCCATCTGCTTCGCCAGCGTCACGGCGGCCGCCACGTTGATTCCGGCAGTGCTTCCGAGCAGCAAACCTTCCTCGCGCATCAGCCGGTAGACGAAGTGCATGGTCTCGGCATCCGCGATGCGCAGCGCATCGTCGATGGGAGCACCCTCGAGATTCGCGGTGACCCGGCCCGTGCCGATGCCCTCCGTGATCGACGAGCCGCCGTCGGTTTTCAGGACGCCGTCCTTGATGAAGTGGTAGAGCGCGCTGCCGGGGGGATCGACGAGAACGATTCTTACCGCAGCGGACTTCGACTTCAGATATTGGGCGGTGCCCGCCAGCGTGCCGCCGGTGCCCGTGGATGCGCAGAAGGCGTCGATCTTGCCGTCGGTGTCGCGCCAGATTTCCGGCCCCGTCGACTCGAAATGGGCATCGCGATTTGCGGTGTTGTCGAATTGATTGGCCCAGATCGCGTCGGGCAGCTCTTGCGCCAGGCGGCCCGCCACCTTTTGATATTGGTTGGGGTTGCTGTAGGGAACCGCGGGCACCTTGCGCAATTCCGCCCCCAATGCCTCGATGATCTGGTACTTCTCCGCCGCCTGATTGTCCGGCATCACGATCACGCACTTATAGCCCCGTGCATTGCACACGTGCGCGAGCCCGATCCCGGTGTTGCCGGCGGTGCCCTCGACCACCGTACCGCCGCGCTTCAACAGCCCGCGTTTCTCGGCATCCAGAACGATCCACTTTGCGGCGCGGTCCTTCACGGAGCCACCGGGGTTCATGAATTCCGCCTTTCCCAGGATCTCGCAGCCGGTTTCTTCGCTCAATCGGCGCAGGCGGATCAACGGGGTGTTGCCGATCGCGTCCGTAAATCCATCACTCACGTGCATCAATGATCCTTCCCGTGTCGCCGCCAAGCTCACCGCGCATTGTGACGACATCCAACTCGCCGGTCCATTTCGCGACCACCAGCGTCGCAACGCCGTTGCCGATCACATTGGTGAGTGCACGCGCCTCCGACATGAACCGGTCGATTCCCAGAATCAGCGCGAGACCCGCCACCGGCAGGGTGCCGACGGAGGACAGCGTGGCGGCCAGCACGATGAAGCCGCTCCCCGTAACGCCGGCCGCTCCCTTGGAGGTCAGCATCAGCACCGCGAGCAGCGTGAGCTGCTGTAGCAAATTCATCGGCGTGTTGGTCGCCTGCGCAATGAACAGCGTGGCCATCGTCAGGTAGATCGAGGTGCCGTCGAGATTGAAGGAATAACCAGCCGGAATGACCAGCCCCACCACCGGCTTTGACACGCCGATTTTCTGCAATTTCGCGATCATTCGCGGCAGCACTGATTCCGAGGACGATGTTGCCAATACGACGAACAGTTCATCGCGGATGTAGGCGACGAAGCGCCAGATGCTGAATCCATGCAAGCGCGCGACCACCCCCAGCGCGCCGAATATGAACAGCAGACAGGTCGCGTAAAAACTCGCCATCAGTGCGCCCAGCGACGCCAATGAACCGAGCCCGTACTTGCCGACGGTTGCGGCCATGGCGCCGAATGCCCCGAGCGGCGCCAATTTCATGATCACCGCGACGATGCCGAACAGCACCTGCGACAGGCCGTCGACCAGCCCAAGCATCCCCGCGCCGCGGGCGCCCAAGCGCTGCAACGCGAATCCAAAGAGCACGGCGAACAGCAGGACCTGCAAGATTTCGCCTTTGGCGAAAGCGTCGACCACCGTGGTAGGGATGACGTTGAGCAGGAAACCGGTCGCCGACTGCAGTTTTCCCGGACCGGTATACGCTGCCACGGACGCCGCATCGAGAGTGCGTGCATCGACATTCATGCCGCTGCCGGGCTGAACGATATTGACCACGGCGAGACCCAGCAGCAATGCCACCGTGCTCATGATCTCAAAATAGATCAGCGCCAGCCCGCCGGTCTTGCCGACCTTTTTCATGCCTTCGACGCCGGCGATACCCGTCACCACCGTGCAGAAGATCACCGGCGCAATCAACATCTTGATGAGCTTGATGAACCCCTCGCCCAGCGGCTGCATCATCGCACCGGCTTGCGGGTACAACGCGCCGAGCAGCACGCCGAGCGCAATCGCAACTAAGACCCTGAAATACAGGGAACGGAACAGCGGTTTCACGACCCTAACTTAAGCGATCCAAAGGCAAGATGGTGGGTTTCCAAAAACCTGGACCGCTGACAAAAGAATCCCCGGACGTGCCGGGGAATTCGAGTGGAACAGGTGCCAGGTAAAAACCCGGCACGTCCTTAATGGGAAGATACGTACGCGGCCAATTTGCCCTTACGTTCCACCTTGTTTGTATTAATCCAGTGTTGCAACTAAGTAACGCTGGTTTATAAATCCGCGCTGCGCCGACGCCATGATGATACTCGATAATATAGAAAAATCCAATGGTTATGTGGCGTTACTAAAGGTCTGTTGCACTATGTCAAATTCGTCGCAAAAATGTGACATGCAAGCAACAATTGGTCGGCAAAGGACCCTCAGGGCCAGGCGGTCGCGAGTTGCGCGAAGCAGGCCGAGTCCGCACGCACCACGCAGAATCGTTGGCCCGTCGGCGCTTCCATGACCCACCAGCTGTGCACGGCCCGGACCCGCTTGGCGCCCAATTTTTCCAGACGGCGGACTTCGGCCTCGATGTCGTCGGTCTCGATGTCGAGGTGCACGCGGCCCGGGTGGCTCACCTTCTGCACCTCGATGTGCAGTCCGTGCTGAGAATCGTCGAGCTTCTTGTACTGCCCCGCTTCATCCGCGGACAGCTCGCGCACCGGCATCCCGAGCGCACCGCTCCAAAAATGAGCCGCGCGGTCCAGATCGTCGGTATCGCAATCGATAATGAACCCGGCCAGTTTGCTTTTGTGCATCGCTTCCCCCAAATTTGAACCATTCACGAGGACAAACCCATGAAGTATTTGCACACTATGGTGCGCGTGACGGATATCGAGCAATCCTTGAGCTTCTATCGTGACGCACTCGGCCTGCGCGAGCTGTCGCGCCAGGATTTTCCTTCAGGGCGTTTCACGCTGGTCTTCCTGGCGGCGCCCGGCGACGAGGACGCGCAGGTGGAACTGACCCACAATTGGGATCTCGAGCCGTATCCCGGCGGACGCAACTTCGGCCATCTGGCTTACGCGGTCGACGACGTCTACGCCACCTGCCGGCGCCTGCTGGATCATGGCGTCACGATCAACCGGCCGCCGCGCGACGGCCGCATGGCTTTCGTGCGTTCACCGGACGGCATCTCGATCGAGTTGCTGCAGAAAGGGGCGGCGCTCAATCCCGCGGAGCCTTGGACCACCATGCCCAATGTCGGCGCCTGGTAGCCGGCCGCCGCTGATTCAGAACATCTCTGACGCGTCGGGTGCCTTGATATCGACCTGGGTACGCGAGGGAATGTGGTCGCCGGTGATCATGTCGGCGTATGCCTGGCCGGGGCCCACCATCGGATAAACGCCGGCATCCGGATCAATCATCACCTCGAGGAAGGCGGCGCCGGAAAATCGGATGAACTCGCCTACAACGCGCGATACATCCGCTTTCTTGTCGAGCCGCACGGCATACTTGAATCCGTCAGCCTGGGCCGCCTTGACGAAATCCTTGGTGTGCAGGCTCTTGTCGCTCGCGCTCAAGCGGCCGCTGTGAAACAGCTTTTGCCATTGCTTGACCATGCCGTCGCCGCAATTGTTCAGGACCACTACTTTGATCGGCAAATCATAGGTCGTGACGGTTTCGAGCTCGCCGATGTTCATGCGAATGCTGGCATCGCCGTCGATATCGATGACCAGGCGGCTGCGTTGCGCATACTGCGCCCCCACCGCCGCGGGCAAGCCGAACCCCATGGTGCCCATGCTGCCCGAAGTCAGCCAGAGCCGCGGGCTCTGGAAATCGAAATACTGCGCCGCCCACATTTGGTGCTGGCCCACACCGGTGGTGATGATGGCTTCGCCGCGGGTCAGGCGATTGATCTCCTCGATCACGTAGTAGGGCTGGATCAATTCGCTGCCGCGGTCGTAGTTCATGGCGTACTTCGACCGCAGCTGCGCGCAATGCCCGTGCCATTCGGACCAGTCGCGCTTGAAGCCCGTGCGTTTCCCGTAGTCCAACAGCGCCAACAACGCATCCGCCATCAGGCCCAGGTGGCTCCAATCCACGCGTTTGACCTTGTTGATCTCGGAAGCGTCGATGTCCAGGTGCGCGATGTACTTCGCCTTGCCGGCAAATTTGCCCGGATTGCCGGCGACGCGATCGTCGAAGCGCGCACCGAGCGCCAGCAGGCAGTCGCAGTCATCGACGGCATAGTTCGCAAAGGCGGCGCCGTGCATGCCGAGCATCCGCATCGACAAGGGGTGCGTGGTATCGACGGCGCCGATGCCCATCAGCGTGGTGACGACGGGCAGCTGAAATTCCGCCGAAAACTCGCGCAGGGCATGCGCCGCGCTGCCGTTGATGACGCCGCCGCCCGCATAAATCAGCGGGCGCTTCGAAGCGCCCAATGCCGCGAAGAAGTCGGCGCACGCGGCTTCCGGCACCTTGTTGGCTTCGAGCCGGTTCATGCGCTGGCGGTAGCCCGCCACGGGCAGGCGCCCCGATCCCTGAAAAACGCCTTTCCAGTTCTGCACGTCCTTCGGCACATCGAGCACGACGGGCCCGGGACGGCCGGTGCGGGCGATCTCAAAGGCGGTGCGTACCGTCGCCTCCAATTTGGTCGGGTCGGTGACCAGAAAGACGTGTTTGGCGACCGCACCCATGATGCTTGGCACCGGCGCTTCCTGGAACGCATCGGTGCCAATGGCCGTTGTCGGTACCTGCCCGCAAATCACCACAATGGGGACGGAATCGGCCATGCAATCGCGCACGGGGGTCACCATATTCGTGGCCCCCGGGCCCGAAGTGACCAGAGCCACCCCCACCTTGCCGCTGGCGCGCGCGAAACCGGCGGCCATGAACCCGGCACCCTGCTCATTGGCCGGTACGATCAGCGGCATCGCCGACTGGTGTTCCCGGTTGTAGCGGAATACGGCGTCGTATATCGGCAGAATCGCTCCGCCGCTATAGCCGAATATCGTACCGACGCCCTCATCCGCCAATACCTGCACCAGCATGTCGGCGCCGGTCATGCTGGAGCCCGCCAGCGGGTGCGCACCTCGATTCAGCATGTCGTATCGGTCTTTCACGGTGAAAGACTAGCAGTTCCCGCCCTGGCGCCCAAGTGCCGCCCTCCCGTATGCTAGGGAATTCATGCGGCACCTCATAGCCATACTCCTGCAAAACGAAGCAGGCGCGTTGACGCGCGTCACCGGTCTCATCTCCTCCCGCGGCTACAACATCGAGTCTCTGTCCGTGGCCCCTACCAATGATCCGACGGTGTCCCGCGTCACGCTCGTCACCATCGGCTCCGACCATGTCATCGCGCAAATCAACGCCCAGCTGCTGAAGCTGGTCGACGTCGTGGCGGTGGAGGACATGACCAGTGAACACCATTTGGCCCGCGAATTGCTGCTGATCAAACTGCAGATTGCAGCCGAGCATGTTGACGCCGTGGATGCCCTGCTGCGCCGCGTCGGCGGCAAGGTGCTGTCCACCAATCCATCCAGCTACATCGTCGAACTCACCAGCACGGAGGCCGAGATCGGCGAATTCATCGCCAATGTCGCGGCGTTCGGCGAGGTCATCGAAGTGGTCCGCAGCGGCGTGCTCGGCATCGCGCGCGCCAATCCGCGGCTGCATGCCGTCAAATAAATTTTGCAATATAGGAAGATTTTCCCAACATGCCTGAAATCGAAGTCAAGCCTGAGCATGCGGACGATCCCAACACGCGCCGCGTCGGGCTCTTGGTGGGCGTGGTCGGCATTCTGCTGTCGGTGGTGACCAT
>DATLVV010000067.1:0-6612 GCA_035577165.1 Steroidobacteraceae bacterium
CGTTCATGATGGCGCGCACCAGCCCGGCACTCTGTTCGGGACTCAAGGAGCGGTCGGACTGCGGGCGAATTTCACCATCCACCTTGATGGCCGGCGGGAAGCCGGCGGTGATGAACAGATCCGAGCCTTTCTTTTCGACCATGCGCCGGAGCAGATCTTGCATCAGGCGTATTGCTTGTTCGCGTTCCATTAGATGCTGTCCTTATTCTGCGCCTTGTATTTGGCCTCTTCGCGGCTGACAACGCCTTTTTGTACCAGTTCCTGCAGGCATTGATCCAGAGTCTGCATGCCCTGACCCTGGCCCGTCTGAATGGCGGAATACATTTGCGCGATCTTGCCCTCGCGGATCAGGTTGCGGATGGCCGGCGTACCGATCATGATTTCGTGCGCCGCAATACGGCCTCCGCCCACCCGCTTCATCAAGGTTTGCGATATCACCGCCCGCAGACTCTCGGACATCATGGCGCGCACCATGTCCTTTTCCGCGGCCGGGAACACGTCCACGATGCGGTCTATGGTCTTCGCGGCCGAACTCGTGTGCAGCGTGCCGAACACCAGATGCCCGGTTTCTGCCGCGGTCAGCGCCAGGCGGATGGTTTCCAGGTCGCGCATTTCGCCCACCAGGACCACATCGGGATCTTCGCGCAGCGCCGAGCGCAGCGCCTCGGTGAACCCCAGAGTATCTCGATGCACCTCGCGCTGATTCACCAGGCAGCGCTTGCTCTCGTGCACGAACTCTATGGGATCTTCGATCGTGATAATGTGGTCCGGGCGGTTGTCATTGCAATGATTGACCATGCCGGCAAGCGTTGTCGACTTGCCCGAGCCGGTCGGTCCGGTGACCAACACGAGGCCGCGGGGAAGCATGCAAAGATCCTTGAATGTCTTGGGCGCGTTCAACTCGTCGAGCGACAGGATGGTGGACGGAATATTGCGAAATACCGCGCCGGCGCCGCGGTTATGGTTGAACGCGTTCACGCGGAAACGCGCAAGTTTCGGGATTTCAAACGAAAAGTCCGTCTCGAAGAACTCTTCGAACGCCTTGCGCTGCTTGTCGTTCATGATGTCGTACACCATGCTGTGCACTTCTTTGTGCACCAGGGCAGGCATATTGACGCGCTTCATGTCGCCGTCGACGCGGATCATCGGCGGAACGCCCGCCGAGAGATGCAGGTCCGACGCATTGTTCTTCACCGCAAAGGCGAGAAGCTGCGCGATATCAACCGCCATTTACGGCTCCTAATTCGGCTGGTTTAAGCCACTAGCAGTATATAAGAGGGTGTCGTCACCCAATATGTTAATTGGTCCGCAGAATTCGTCGCTTCATGTGAACCACGTCCGGTCTCGGATACTTAGGGCCGCCGCAGCAGCCGGGCGAGACCCGGCCGCGGTCACCTTGGTTGCCGTCACCAAGGCCCAGACTGCCGAAACGGTGCGCGTGGCCGCCACGGCGGGCGTCACGGATTTCGGTGAAAACTACCTTAAGGAGGCCCTGGCCAAGATGGATCGGCTCGCCGACCTCGAGCTGCGCTGGCATTACATCGGCGGGATTCAATCGAATAAGACCCGCGCCATCGCCGAACGCTTCGATTGGGTGCACAGCATCGACCGATTCAGCGTCGCCCGGCGGCTGTCGGAACAGCGACCCTTTCACGCACCCCCCCTCAACATGTGCATTCAGGTGGAGCTGGTGCCGGAACCGAACAAGGGCGGTGTCGAGCCGGGCGCGGTCGGCCGGCTGGCGGCGGCGGCGGCCGAGCTGCCGCGGGTCCGCCTGCGCGGCCTGATGTGCATACCGCCCCCGCAGCCTGACGCGGCGGCCGAGCGTGCGACGTTTGCGCGCCTGCGGCTCCTGCTCGAAGAGCTGAACGCGAGCGGCCACAAGCTCGATACACTGTCGATGGGCATGAGCGCGGACTTCGAGTCCGCCATCGCCGAGGGGGCCACGCTGGTGCGGATCGGTACGGCGCTTTTCGGGCCTCGCGGTGCAGGCGGGTCAGGAACGAACATCGGAGAAGGACGGGATGAACAACATACGTAGGCTGGCATTCATCGGCGGCGGCAACATGGCGGCCGCTCTGATCGGCGGCCTGACCAAACGCGGTCTGCCGGCGGCGCGCGTGGTGGTTGCCGACCCGAGCCAGGATCAGCTGAAGCGGCTGGTCCGCGACTTCGGCGTCGCCACGGCCGCCGACAACGCCACCGCGGTCAAGGGTGCGGAAGTCGTGGTGCTCGCCGTCAAACCCCAGCAGATGCGCGCCGTGGCTCTCGGACTCGCGCCGCACCTGACCGGAACGCTGCCTTTGGTGATTTCCGTGGCGGCCGGCATACCGCATGCGGCGCTCGCGCGCTGGTTCGGCCCCGCGGTTCCGGTAATACGCACCATGCCGAATCGGCCGGCCCTGAACGGCTTCGGCGCCACCGGCTTGTTTGCGCCCGCCGCTGTCGGCGCCGCCAATCGGGCGTTGGCGGAGATGATCATGGCCGCCGTCAGCGCCACGGTGTGGGTGGAACACGAGTCGCAGATGGATACCGTCACTGCCTTGTCCGGCAGCGGCCCGGCCTATTTTTTCCTGTTCATGGAGGCTTTGGAAGCGGCGGCCCATGAGCGTGGGCTGCCGAATGAAGTTGCCCATCAATTGACGCTGGAGACGGCGTTCGGCGCCGCGCAAATGGCTCGCCAATCTCCCGACTCCCTGGCGGTGCTGCGCGAACAGGTCACTTCCAAGGGCGGCACGACCGCCGCGGCGCTCGAGGTTCTGGATGCGGCCGGGCTTCGTGCTATCGTCGCGCATGCGGTGGCGGCAGCCGATCGACGTTCTGCCGAACTCGCCGCCGAGTTCGGCGCCCCTTAGAATTCGGTCGGGGTCGCCTCGACCCCGTTGAAAGGTGGCGCGAAGCGCCTAAATTAGGTTGGCGCGAAGCGCCAAAGTATTCATGGACGCGATTAGATACATCGTCGACACCCTGCTTTGGCTGCTGACGCTGGCTTTCGTCCTGCGGCTTTTGTTCCAATGGGTCCGGGCGGATTTTCGCGATCCCATGGCCGATGCGATCGTGCGCATCACCAATTGGCTGATACTGCCGCTGCGCCGTTTGTTGCCTCCGATCGGCAAGGTGGATACCGCAACGGTGGTCGCCGTGCTGGCGGTTGCGTGTTTTCGCACGTTCATGACCTTGCTCTTGACCGGCGTCGAGGCGGGCGGCGACTGGATCCTGTTCCTGCGCATCACCATCCTCGATCTGGCCGGTTTGGTGCTGCGCATATATCTGTTCGCCATGCTCGTCTATTGGTTGACGAGTTTCGTGTCGCCGGGCGGCTACGCGCCCGGCGTCCGCTTGCTTTCGCAGCTGTGCGAACCGATCCTGAAGCCGGTGCGGCGGATCATTCCGCCGATCGGCCAAATAGATTTTTCTTTCCTCTGGGTGTCGATCGTGATCGGCGCCTTGCTGGTGCTGCTTCGTTGAACATCGGCTCCTACATGCCTGAAATCACAGTGAACGATGCGGACAGCACGCGGCGCCGGATGCCCCGGCTCGGCGCAGAAGCCTGAAAAACCAGCGCCCCGTGCCCGCTCGGGCGCGAATCTTTTTTGTCATTAGCGCTAAACATCGGCTTTTTTCTATGTTATTTTCGGCGCCGAGTTGAATTTGCGGGCATTTGATGCCCGCGCTCGAAAACATAAGCAGGAGATTTAATATGGCGAAAAAGAATGCAGCACCGACCAAGTCTGAAATTCTCGCTAGCATTTCGAAGGAAACAGAGCTCTCTAAGAAGCAGGTCGGAGCCGTGTTTGACTCGCTTTCGGCCTCGATCAAGAAGAGTCTGCGCAGTCACGGCTTGTTTACCATGCCTGGTCTTCTGAAGATGAAAGTCGTGAAGAAGCCGGCCACCAAGGCGCGTGAGGGTATCAATCCTTTCAACGGCGAAAAGATGATGTTCAAAGCGAAGCCTGCGAGCAAGAAAGTGCGCATAGCCGCGCTCAAGAACCTCAAGGAATTCGTGAACTGATTTGCCCTTGCGTTCGGGGCGGCTGCTCAAGTCAGCCGCTCCGAACCGCATCGCTGACGGCGTCCCGCAGCTCCTGCAGGCGGCCGTGAAAGAAGTGACCCACCCCGGGCAGAAGGACCAGCCGCGGCTTTGGATTCAGGGCATTGACCCGGGCGCTCACGGCGGCGGGGTCCACCACATCATCGCTGTCGCCCTGGACAATGAACCAGGGACATGGCGGCACGCTGGGCGATCCCTCCATCAGCTGAATCGCCGGAGCAACGGTGATCAGGCACCGCGCCGCCCGCTGCAGCGCCAGGCGCCAGGCAACGTAACCGCCAAAGGAAAATCCTGCGATAACCAAGCTTCTACCGGGCCAGCGGCCGGCTCCCCAGGACGCTGCGGCGTCCGCATCCGCGGTTTCGCCGATGCCCCGGTCGAAAGTGCCGGCACTCGTGCCGACGCCGCGAAAATTGAACCGCAAGGTGGGGATGCCGTTATCGCGCAGCGCCCGTCCGATCGTGGTCACGACCTTGTTGCCCATGGTGCCCCCCATCTGAGGATGCGGATGGCAAATTACCGCGCAGCTGGGTCCGGCGCTCGCGGTGTCCTCGACAATGGCCTCCAATCCACCTGCGGGCCCGTCGATGACGAGGCGTTCTGGGGTCACTCAATGCCGAGGAGATCGATATCGAACACCAAAGTCGCCCCGGGCGGAATAACGCCGCCGGCACCGCTGTCGCCATAGGCTAGGTCCGCGGGAATGATGAGCCGGCGGCTCTCGCCGATTTTCATGCCCACCACGCCCTGATCCCAACCCTTGATGACTTGCCCTGCGCCCACCGGAAAGCGAAAAGGCTGTCCCGTGGTACGCGAGCTGTCGAACTGCTTGCCCTTGTTGTCCTTCGCGGCAGCCTCGTACAGCCAACCGGTGTATTGCACGACGGCAATTTTTCCCGCAGTGACAGCTTCGCCCGCGCCGGCCTTGATTTGCGTGGATTGCATGGCCACTACCGCGCTCGCGGGAGGTGCGGCGGGCTTGCCGCCGCACGCGGCAAGCACGGCAACGGATACGACGACTCCGATCTTGAGCAGAGGATTGTTGCGTGCCATAACCACTATCTTAGAGGATTTTACAGTGGCGGTGGTTCGCCGATGCTCGCCGGGCCGTCAGGCCTCGGTGCGCGATCCGGAGACCTTCAAGAAGGCAGCGATGCCGAGCACGATGGCGGCGGAGTAGATCAACGTCACCTGGGCGCCTGCCGCGACGGCGGCGCCAATGGCGGCGATCCCGAGGCTGCCCGCGAGCAGCAGGCCGATCTCGGCGCGCAGGCCGACACCCCACAGCCGCAACGCGCCAATTACGTCATCGAACTCGTCGGCGACTTGTAACATCCACTCCATGCGCCCCGATTTTAAGCGGGCTCCCGGGCTTCGCACCGTGAGTGGGATCACACCCTTGCTATGGTGCCTGGGGCTGCGTACGCTTGCCGCACATGCAGCGAATTCTCGTCCTGAATCCGAAGGGTGGTTCGGGTAAAACGACGATAGCCACAAATCTCGCCAGTTATTTTGCGAGCCAGGGTGATCGTCCGCTGCTGTCGGATAATGACCCCCAGGGGTCGAGCACGCGCTGGCTGAAAAAACGCAAGCCGGAGCAGCCATTCATACACGGCGCCGCGGCGTTCGATCGCAATAGCCGCATGACCCGGGCGTTCCAAATGCGAATCCCGCCGGACGCCGGTCACGTGGTCGTGGATACTCCCGCTGCCATTCCCGCGCAGGACATGCCGGAAATGACCAAGAACGCCGACGCCATCATCGTGCCCGTGCTGCCGTCCGATATCGACATTCACGCCTGCTCCAAGTGCATTGCGGATTTGCTGCTGATCGCCAAGGTGCGGCGCGACGAGAATCGCATCGGCGTGGTCGCCAATCGCGTCAGGCGCAACACGGTGATCTATCAGTCGCTGATGAAGTTTCTGGAAACCCTGCGCATCCCTGTCATTGCCACTTTGCGCGACTCGCAAAACTACGTCCGCGCGGCAGAACAGGGCGTGGGGCTGCATGAAATGAAGCGCCATGTCGTTGAACAGGATCTGGCCGATTGGCAGCCGATGCTCGCCTGGTTGAAGGCCAAGGAAGGCGCGTGGCATCCGAGCGAGGGAATCAAGACGCTGTCAGAGACCGCCTGACAACGGCAGCGCGATTATTTTTTTTCTTCCCAGGAACCGCGAATTTTTTCGGCCCAGTTCTTATAGCTGTGCCAATTGTAGAGGTTGTTGGTGATCGCGCCGTGACGGCCGCCGGTCTTGAACGCATCTCTCGGGACAGCAGCACCCGGCTTGAGTATTCCCGGTTCCGTGCGGGGAGTCCGGCGATCTACTCCGCTGTATCGAGTTGGATTCTTTACGTCACTCATCGCTGGTGCCTCGGTCGATGGGCATGACAGTAAATGTCGCGCACCCTCTAGGGCAGGAACTGTGTCACAGGGACCTCGGCACTGTCGCCGCCCGCCGACGAGCATTGGGATGCGCATCTCACAGCCCGCTGCGGTAAGTTAAATGGCCTGAAATTCGGCGCTTCGCCAGGCGCCGAACAGCGGCTTGAGCTCCTCGAGC
>DATLVV010000068.1:0-3994 GCA_035577165.1 Steroidobacteraceae bacterium
GTGTTGACTTGCGGCTATGGGGCCACACTCGCCACGAGCACGGCGACGATCACCTGGACGCAACAGCCGGTGCCGAAGGTGACTTTGAAGGCCGTCGGAAACGAGTTCCCGCTTTCGAGCGGGGGCTATCTCCAATGGAGCACCAATGTTCTGCCCTGCATCGGCAGCGGCGGAACGAATGGCGATTTCTGGAACGGTACCTTGCCTTACTTTGGAGGTCCCGGAAACTCCAGCAACGATCTGGTCAAGGAGCCGACGGCGGGGACTTATCTTTTCACCATCACCTGCGGTGTCGGTAATGTCGCCACCGCTCAGGCCAGCGCCATCTACAACAACGACGGTGGCAACGTATTGACCCTCACTCCGGGCGGAGTGCAAGTGGCGACGGGGCAACCCATCGATGTTACTTGGAACTCGGCCATTGGCCCTTGCGTGGGTTACGGCGGATCCGCCACCGACGGCTGGAATGGATCTCACTTGCAGCAGGGTTCCGCCACCGTCATAGAAACCGTGGGGGGTAACTACACGTTGAGTCTCGTCTGCGGCGTCGGCGCACAGGCCGTGGAGGCACAAATCCAGATATACGCCGCTCCGCCCACGGACATATCGATTTATTTCGCGCCCAACAACTATTTCAGCTCGGTGGGTCAGGCGGTTACTCTGGGATGGAACGGCTATCAAGCGGCGTCGTGCACGGCGACCGGTGGAACTGCCGGCGATGGGTGGACCGGTACCCTGTCTTACTCCGGCTCGATGATGGTGACCGAGTCGCAGATCGGCTCCGTTACCTATGGTCTGACCTGTCAAAATGGAGCGCTCTCCGCGCAAGCCAGCGTCACGGTGAAATGGTCGGCCGCGCCGCCCGCAGTCACCTTGTCTTCCAGTACGCTGCAAGCGACGTTGGGGACTCCGTTCACATTGACTTGGTCATCCACCAACGCCACCAACTGCAGTGCGTCAGAAGACGGCAACGCGAACGGCGCCTGGACCGGCTCCTTGAGCGATGCCGGCAGTGCGTCGGTGCAGGAAACCACCGGCACTTCGCACATCTACACGATCTCTTGCTCGAGCATCAATGGAAATATTCAAGCGCAAGTCACTGTGAATTTTACTGCTGCGACCAGCGGCGGAGGCTCGGGATCGGGGTCCAGCGGCTCCAGCAGCGGCAGTTCGAGCGGCAGTTCTCATGGCGGCGGCGATCTGGATCCCGTCACGCTCGGCATGCTTGCCATTCTCGCTGCGACGCGTCTGCGGCGCCGTTCATCCCGATGACCGCCCCACCCAGCGCGTCGCAATCGCGAGCGCAGGAACGGCAAGGTGAGCAGCGCCGTCAGCAGCATCGATCCCAGGGTCAACGCCAGCGCGCTCATCATGCCGCCATGGTCGAGCACATAGCCCATCGCGGTCGCGCCGATGACTGAACCGAGCGTGGAAAACGGCGTGGCGGCGGGCACCAGCAGGTTGTTGGCGTCGATCAGCGCCGAATAGAGATAGCAATTCAGGAAAATCCAGCCGATTTGCAGCAAGGAGATATAGACCACGAACAAGGCCGCCGAACGGGAGCCCAGTATCATTCCCAGCAGCATCGCGGTCATCAACAGGAGGGCGCCGCCGATCGGCAGGCGCAGGCCGATGCGATCATTGAGAGCGTAGGCCGCCACTGAGCCCAAGGAACTCAAGACCACGGAGATGCCGATGGCGCGCAAGGTCACATCGACGGGCAGATTGGCCGCCACGCGACCGAATTCGCCGAGAAAGGTATAGACCCCGGTCTGCACCACAATGAAAGGCACGAAGCTGAAGAGCAAGGGGTAGGCGCGCCGCGATCCGCGCGTTATTTGCGTCTCCCGGGCAGCGTCCGATGCGCTGGGCCACGCCGGCGGCAACCAGGACAAGAAGGGCAGCAGCGCGGCAAACAACGCGGCCATCAAAATGAAAAGACCCGAGTTGCCGAGACGCTCGAACACCGCGGTGGTGGAGAACATGAAGGCCGCCTCGACCCCGATCTGAATGAATGTGGTGACGGCAATGATGCGTCCCGGCGATCTCGAGTTGGCGAGCACCGCCGAATACAGGGCCGTCAACAGCCCTCCCGACACGCCCACCAGAGCGCGCAGCGCGCACACGCCGGCGTAATCCTTCACGACCATGCACGCGACATTGCCGACGATGGCCGTTATCAGAGAAGCCAGTGCCACCCGGCGCCAGCGCCAACGTGTTTGCCAGTACAAGCCGGTCAGCGAGCCGGCCGCAAGGCCCGCGAGTTCCACCGCTGCGACCACGCCGAGCTGGGTGGACGTCCAATGGAGCTGCGCCCAGCCTTCGAGCAGCGCCGGGGTGATGAGTGTGCCGAGCGTGCCGATGATGAACAGCGCGTTCACATAAGCGAGGCGCGGCAGCGAATCGAAGCGCGGTGGCGAGAGGGTGTTCACCAGAACAGCATCGGCGTGCGGTCGAGAAGCTCCGGGCCGCTCTCCGTCACAATGAGATTTTGCTCGAAGCCGGCGGTGCCGGTCCCAGGATGCGTCAGAAATATCTCCGCCGCCATTACCATGCCTGCCTTGAGCGGCACATCGTAGTGCAGCGCGCCGGAGGGGTCCGCCTCCCCTTCACCGATCGGAATCAGGCGGTACATGAAATTCGTGCCGAGGCCATGACCCAGCAACGGCACCTTCAATTGCGGATGGTCGAAGTAGCCGTGCTTACGGGCAATCGACCCGCCGAGCAGCCCCAACTGGCGCGGGGTCACGCCGGGCCGCATGGCCGACGCCACCGCCTCCACCGCCTCGACTGCGCCTTCCAGCAGTGCACGCTGCGCTGCCGTGGGTTGATTGCCGCAGATGAGCGAGCGGCCGGGATCCATCCAATAGCCCTGAAAAATAGGGCCCATGATCCAGGCGCGAACCACCTCTCCGGCCGCGGGCGGCGTGGTGTGGTAGCCGTACAAATCCGCACTGACCACGCGATGCTCAGTCTGCGGGCCGTGATGAATGTCGATGCGATGAAACCCGCCGCCGGCACGCAGCAGAATGGCTGCTGCCGCCGCGGCCGCCTCGGCGCTCGAGCGGCCGATCAAGAGAGTCTCACAGGCCGCGGTGAGCGCTCCGGTGACCACCTCGCCGGCCGTGCGGTACGCCTCGAGTTCTCTGGCACTCTTGATCAACTGCGGGCCCAGCAGCAAGGTCTCATCACTGTGCCATTCAATTTGAGGAGTCAGGCGCCGCAACAACCGGTCGTACATTCCCGGCAATACATCATCCCCCACCACCGCGATGCGGCCCTCGATACCCTGCACCCGCAAATAGGCCGCCAGTCCCGTCACCAGGTTCTCGGGATGGCTCACCGTCTTGCCGCACACCACCTGTGACAGTTCCAGATCGTCGGCCGGCAGTCCCAGGTGAAGCTCCGGCTCCCGGCCGCGGCGCATCAGCACCGCGCAAAAGGTGTACGGCGCACCCATTTCTTCGCTGGCCGGATCCTGGCCCGAGCCGTTCATCACGAAATTTGTGAGCCAATAAACGTCCCCCACCCGATCAAAGGTCCCTGCGCCGCGCTGCCAGACGATAAGCGTGTCATGGCCACGCTCCGCCATGGCCTGATGAACCCTGCGCCAACGATCCCGATACTCCTCGGCGGTGAAGTACATGGAGGGTCCGAGGCTCATTCGAGCGCTCGCCGCGCCGTGCACACATCCAAAAAAGCCTGCAGCAGGCGATTGAAGCGGACGGTTTGATCGATGTACATCATGTGCGCGCACTCCGCCATGACGACCAAGGTGGCCCGCGGCAAGGAGCCCCTTGTCACTTCGGCCGTCTCGGTCGAGACGATGTCGCGATCGCCGATCACCACCAAGGCCGGCGCCTCGACGCGCGCCAATGAGCGAGTGAAATCGAAGCCTTGCAGATTCCCGTCGATGCGAAAGTCCGAGCGGCGCACCCACATTTCCCGCAGCACGTCCATGCCGGGCGGCGGCGGATGCTTGAATCGCGACGGC
>DATLVV010000069.1:0-2188 GCA_035577165.1 Steroidobacteraceae bacterium
CAAGAGCGATGACGCCAAGACGGTATCGCTGGCAGGCTTGGTGACGACGCATATTCCCGCGGCCGAATGGCGCGAGATCTTTGCGGAAGTTTGGCGCCGCTATCGCGACTATTTCTACGTCGAAAACATGCACGGCTACGATTGGCAGAAGCTGCGCGGCAAGTATGAGCCGCTGCTCGACTACGTCGGCTCCAGGGCCGATCTGAACTATGTCATCGCGGAAATGATTTCGGAACTCACCGTCCAGCATGCCTACATCGAGGGCGGCGACCTGGGACTGCCGAAGCGGCCGTTCGTCGCCCTGCCCGGCGCCCGTTTCGAACTCGATGCCAGGTCCGGGCGTTATCGAATCGCCAAAATATTCGCCGGCCAGAACGAAGAGGAGCGCTATCGCTCGCCGCTGACCGAGGTGGGAGTGGATGTCCGCGAGGGCGACTATGTGCTTGCCATCAATGGGCGTGAACTCAAGTCGGGAACCGACCCCTACGAGCTGCTGCAGGCCGCACCGAATCAACCTGTCGAATGGCGCGTGTCGGCCGCCGCCGACGGCAAAGCGGCACGCACCATCCGCTATCAACCGCTCAGCAGCGAACATGACTTGCTGTACCTGGCGTGGGTTGCCGAAAATCGCGCCCGTGTGGATCGCATGAGCCGGGGACGCCTGGGCTACAACCACATACCGGACATGGGTGACGCCGGGATCCGCGAATTCATCAAATGGTGGTACCCGCAGGTCCGCAAGGAAGGATTGGTCGTCGACATCAGGGACAACGGCGGCGGTAATATTTCCGAAATGCTGATCGAGAGACTGGCGCGCACCCTGCACGGCACGGGCTTCGCGCGCAATTACGAATCCACCGAAACCTACCCGCGCGTCGTGCAGCCGGGTCCGAAGGTGGCGCTGATCAATGAGAAGACGGCGTCGGACGGCGACATTTTTTCGTACGCATTTCGCCAGTGGAATATCGGGCCGTTGATCGGCAAGCGCACCTGGGGCGGCGTGGTTGGCATCACCGACCACGGGCCGCTGCTCGACGGCGGAAGGGTATTTGTGCCAGAGTTCGGCACTGCGGATGAAAACGGTCATTGGATCATCGAGGGACACGGCGTGGACCCGGACATTGTCGTCGAGCAGGACCCGGTGGAAGTCTTGAAAGGTCATGATCCCCAGTTGGAGCGCGGAATTCAGGAACTTTTGCAGCGTCTGCCCGCGGCACCAGCCGGTTTGCCGCAACGGTCTGCGCCGCCCATCAAGACCGGAGCGCCCTAGAGCATGTCGGAACTTGCCACACTGGGGCTGGCCCGCGCGAGCGATGCGCGTGAGATTGCGGAGATGTCGCGCGATTTGATCGAACAGGGGCTGACCTGGTCCTGGACGCCGGCCCGGGTGCAGCATTTCATCTCCGGACCCGAGTCCTCGGTGGTCGTCGCCCGCCGCGAGCGCAGCATCGCAGCCTTCGCCATCATGCATTTCGGCGACGATGTAGCCCACTTGAATTTGCTGGCCGTGGCGCCGGAACATCGCCGCCAGGGGCTGGGACGGCAACTCATGCGCTGGCTGACCACGACCGCCATCGAGGCCGGGGTGTTCCGCATCAATCTCGAATTGCGCACGCATAACGAGGCGGCGCGAATCTTTTACGAGTGCCTGGGTTTCGATCAGCTCGGCATCGTGCAGGGTTACTATCAGGGCCGGGAAGCGGCGCTGCGCATGTCGCGGCGCCTGGCGAAGAACCCGCTCTGAGCCGATTCAGTAGGATCCCGAGCGGGTATTGCCGGCGCCCTCGCGATCCTTGGCTTCTTTGCTGTCGTTGCGTGCCTGCCTGGGTTGCAGCAGCGGAACCACGGGGCTGTGGGGAAACACCACCGACACCCGGCATCCGCGGCCCGGCGCGGTATCGACGGTCATCTCGCCGGCGGCGGCGCGTACCCGGTCCGCCACGCTCCACAGCCCGAAGCCCTCGGAGCGCGCCTCGAACAGACTGAGCTGCCATTCGAACCCGACACCATGATCTTCCACGACGACGCGCAGCTCGCTCGCCGTCTGCGACACCGTGACCGACGCCGATCGTACGCCGGAGTGCTTGACGACATTGCGCAGCAACTCGCGGATCAGCTTGAACACCAGGACTCGAAGGTCCAGATCGTAGGCCGCGGCATCCTGGGCGACTTTGAGGTCCACCTCCAG
>DATLVV010000070.1:0-2272 GCA_035577165.1 Steroidobacteraceae bacterium
CCGGGGTGCCGGCGCCGATCACCGACAAGTTCGCGCAGGTAGCGGGTGAACTCGCTGACCGCCTCGTTGCCTTGCTGCAGCAGCGCGGCCGTAGTGGTGACCTCGAGGGCGCCCAGGATGGCTAGAGACCATCCACGCAGCGGGCCCCGGTCTTCGCGCGGCACGCCCAGCAAGTTGCCGATTACCTCCACTGGGATGTGAGCGGCGAAGTCCTCGATCAGATCGAACTTCTGCAGGTCCCGCAGGCGCTCGAGCAGTGTGTCGACCAAGCTTGTGACACTCGCCTCGAGTCCACGTACCGCCGAGGGACTGAGCGCATCGACGATGGGTCGCCGCACGCGCGTGTGGTAGGGCGCGTCATTGAATACCAGACTTGTTGTGTGATGCGCGTAGAGCGGCGAATTCACGCCGAACACCGGACCAAACACGGTACGCTTATCGGAGCTGAATCGCACCCGGTCACGGTACACTTGATCAAGATCCGCATAGCGCGTGAGGAAGTAACTGCCATCGGCGCAGTGATGCACAGGATCCCACGCGCGCAGCGAGGCATACGTCGCATACGGGCTCTCGTAGAAGTCGGCGGTCAGCCGCTGTGGGTCGAATGTGCAAGCCAGCGCGCGTGCCTCTTCAGCATCCCTCGGCGGATTAGTCTTCACTGTGCCGCCAATCAACGAAAACCAGCCGCACGCATCTTGCCAGGCGCCGAAATATCTCGGCGAATTGCGACTTGGGGTCCGAGAGGTACATGGCGAAGTGCTGATTCAACAAGGCGAAAATCACCGCTGTGGCGTCGGCCAAGGGCAGGCCGGGCTTCAGTCTGCCGGCGGCGCGCTGCATTTTCAGCAATTCTCGGATCTGAGCCTGGGTTTTCGCTTCGGCCTCGCGAACCAGATCGGTGAGGCGGCCCTCATTGCCGATGCCCGGATAGACGGTCAACCGCAGCAGTTCGCGGCTCGCCCAATTGCGGCCCCCCAAATTGCGATAGGCCGATAGCAGCGCCACCATCGAGGCCGCCGGATCGGTTTGCGGGCGCTGCACCACCCGCTGCGCGCGCGCCAGCATATTTTTGAGGTCGGGTTCCAAGAGCGCGACCACGATGCCCTGTTTGGAACTGAAGTACTTGTACACTGTCGCCACGCCGACCCCGGCTTCGGACGCGATTTCATCGAAAGTCGAGGCGGCATAGCCCTGCCTCTCGAACAGGCGGGAAGCGCCGGCCAGCATGGCATCGCGCCGCCTTTGCTTTTGCGCCGCTCGCCGCTCGCTCATGCCCGCGGAATCGCGGCGAGGTGCTTGGCGATGGCCGCCGCGAGATCGGCGACGGACTGTTGAGGATGCAGCGCCTGCACCACGCGTCCGTCGGGAGCCACCAGATAGAACAGCGTGCCGTGATCGCTCACGGGCGAGTCCGGCGAACTTTGCCAGGGCACGTCGAATGCGCGCGCGGCTTCGGTCACCGCCTGCTTGCTGCCGGTGAGGGCGCGGATTCGCGGGTGAAAATGCCCGATGAAATCGTGCATGACCGCCGGCGAATCATGAACCGGGTCCAAGGTGACAAACAAGGGATCGATAGGATCGCCAAGCGGACCCAATCGAGTGAGCACCGCCGTCATGGACGTCAGAGCCGCGGGACATATTTCCCGGCAGGAAACGAAGCCGAAATATACCAGCAACCAATGCCCACCGAGTTCGCGCGCATCCACGGGCCGTCCGAACTGATCGATGAGGTGGGTCTCCGCCGCGCCGCAGGCGGACCGCGCCACTCCCAGGGTTAGGACGACCGCCATCGACAGCGCGCGGATGAGGGCCGTCATATGGCGACGATCCAGCCCATCGCACCTCGCTCCGCCATGTGGCTCTGGTGGGGATGAAACATGTAGCGGCCGCGCCGCGGCAGGCGAAATTCTATGACGGCGCGTTCGGCCGGGCCGAGCCCCACGATGTCCGTGTGCTCGTGCGGGATGAGCGACGTTCCCGAGCGATACAGGTCGAAGGTCTGCGCGTGCAGGTGAAACGAGGCGACGGGATCGTACTCGAGCATGTTCATGAGATAAATCCGCACCAGCTCGCCCACGGGGACCTTGAGGGGAAAGCGTTCGTAATATCCCGCCATGCCGTTCCACGTATAGACATCATTGCGGCCGTCGCCATCGGTGTCGAAGCCGCACAGGCACAGAACGAACTCGTGGGCCGACGGACGCGGCTCGCGCGGATCGACGATCATGGCGCCGTACATGCCCTTGCGCATATGCCGGGCGTAGGGTGGCAC
>DATLVV010000071.1:0-4935 GCA_035577165.1 Steroidobacteraceae bacterium
CCGCCGGCCGCGGCGGATGCGCCGCGGGTCAGCAAGCCGCGGCCGTTGCCCGCTGCGCCGCCCTCGCCGCTGCAAGCGCCGTCGACAGCGCAAGCACCGCCGCCGGCAGTGAGGGTGCCCCCGCCGGCGTTGTTGCCTCCACCGTCGGTCCAGCCCGCGGCGCCGCAACCCCGAGCGACGCAGCTGCCGCCGCCACCCATCAGTGCGCCCGCCACCGGCGCGGCGTCGAAATGGGTCTGGCCTACCGATAGGATCGGCGCGCCCCGGCCCGTGCCCGGCGGCGGCATTTTGCTGTCGGGGCGTTTGGGTCAGGACGTGCGCGCTGCCAGCGCGGGCCGTGTGGTCTACAGGGGGAACGGCCTGCGAGGCTACGGCAATTTAATCATCATCAAGCATGCCGACAGTGTGCTGTCCGCCTATGCTCACAATCGCGAAATGCTGGTGCATGACGGCCAGGATGTGGCGACGGGACAGGTGATTGCGCACATGGGAGAGGGCAGCCCTCAGTCACCGGTGCTGTACTTCGAGATACGACAGAATGGCCGGCCGGTGGATCCACTGCCGTTCCTGACCAAGGTGAAGTGATTCCCCTAAAGATTATGTAAAGTTTTGATTAAAAACGCATTTTTCGGCTGGAAAAAGCGATGGTGCAGAAGCTTGCGAGTGCCCATAGCGTGTGTTCTACTGAGCGCCGATCGGGAAAGTCCATTTGCGGGGCGCTGAAAATTTACACGGTGTCTGAGGGATAAGAAAACCAACAAGATCAACAAGAAGAACGATAATTCTCGACATCATATTGATCGTGTAAATCGTAAGCGCCCTGCCATTTTATTCTGTTGATCGTCACAGCATGAGCAACGCCACCACCGGGCGTTGCTCGGCCACCAGCACATTGAAGGTGCGGCAGGCGGCACCCGTATCCATGACTTCGATGCCGATTCCCGCACTTAAGAATCGTGCGCGAAAGGCGGCCGCCGGAAAAATTTGGCGCTGCCCCGTTCCCACCAAAATGAGTTCAGGAGCGAACTCGAGAATGCGCGATGGGTCGAGGCGGGCGAGATCCTCCACGCTGCCGATGTCGGGCGCCGCGAGGACCTTCGAGGCGCTGATGATGATGGCAGTGCGATAGATGTCGTCATTGATGCGCAGCTCACCGTTCCCGTAGCCGCGGACGAGATTGGCGGAGGCGCCGGGGTCTTGGGTGAAACGCATGGGCTTAAGATACTGAAAATGACGCCGCCGCGTTCGTCCCATTATTTCCGCCTGGCCCGGGATGGCGCGCTCCTGCAGCAACGCTCCCGGCTGCTCGAACAACTGTTGGCGCGGGCCGACTCCTGCACAAAGGTCGTCGATTGGCGCACCGACGCGTTTCGGATCATTGCTCCGTCCACCGCCTCCATGCCGGGCGTGGCGGCGGCGGCGCTGTTCGCCGATCAGGGAATCGTCGCAGGCGCGTCCGTGCTGATGGCAACGCCGGTGCGCTATCTGGCTGAAATGAACAACGTCCGCTTGCCGGCCGGCGGTATCCTGTCCCTGCACCCTGCGGAAGCCGAGGCGCTGGCCGGCGACTTCAATCGGGTGTGGCACGACGCCGGCGTTCGCTTGTTGATCGGCCGCGGCACTGCTTTATATTGCGTGGCCGATCAGCCGCTGCAGGTGGCCACACACGATCCTGAGGACATCCTTGACAGACATATCGACAGTTACCTGCCTGCCGGCCCCGCCGGCCCGCGCCTGCGGCGGCTCATGAGCGAGATCGAGATGTGGCTGTTCGAGCACGCCGTCAATCGGCGCCGCAGCGCTGCGGCCGCGCCCACGATAAGCGGACTTTGGCTATGGGGCTGCGGTCCGGTGGCGGCGTCATTGCCGCCGGTTGCGGGTTGGATGACAGGTTCCGAGCCTTTTTTCAGCGCCTTCGGCCTGTCGGCGCAACGCGGAGCGGACCCGGGGGTGGCTGTGATCGCCGCGGAGCCGGGCGCGCCGGAGTGGGGCGAGATCGAGTCGTGCTGGCTCGAGCCCTCGGTGGCCGATCTGCGTGCGGGCCGGATCGCGCACCTCTTGTTATCGGCCGGCGATCGGCGGTTCAGCGTCAGCCGGCGGGGGAACAGGCGATTCTGGCGCCGCAGCCGTCCTTGGTGGGAATACTTCTCGTGATGTCCCCGCAGATACGCCGGCGCGCGCCGCTCCCGGCCTCAGACTTTGCGCCGGAAGTGCATCCCGTTCTGCGGCGGGTGTATGCCGCGCGCGGTGTTTGTTCCACGGCAGATTTGGATTTGTCGCTGGAACGGCTGCTGCCGGTCGGTTCTCTGGACGGGGTCGAGGCGGCGGCTCAGTTGCTGACCGCGCATCGCGCGGCCGGACGAGTGCTGGTGATCGGAGATTTCGACGCGGATGGCGCCACCAGCACGGCATTGATGGTGCGAAGCTTGCGCGCCCTCAAATTTGCGCATGTCGATTTTCTGGTGCCCAATCGATTCCGCTTCGGCTACGGACTCACTCCGGAAATCGTGGCACTGGCGGCCACCCGCGAGCCCTCGTTGATAGTCACCGTGGACAACGGTGTATCGAGCGTGGCTGGGGTGGAGGCGGCGCGTCAGCTGGGTATTCCTGTGCTGGTGACGGACCATCACCTGCCTGGTGCCGTGCTGCCGCGCGCCGAGGTCATCGTCAATCCGAACCTCGCCGAGGCCCGATTTGCTAGCCCGGCGCTCGCCGGGGTCGGTGTCGCGTTCTACGTCATCGCCGCCCTCGCAAAGAGTCTGGGCCACGAAGAGTTTCGCGCCGCCGAACTGCTCGACCTGGTCGCTCTCGGCACGGTTGCCGATGTGGTACCGCTCGACCGCAACAACCGCGTGCTGGTGGCGCAGGGTTTGCGGCGCATCCGCGCCGGGCGCTGCGTGCCCGGCATTCGCGCATTGCTGGATGCGGCGGCCCGGCGCATCGAGCAAATCACGGCGGCGGATTTGGGATTCGCCGTGGCGCCGCGCCTGAACGCCGCGGGACGGCTCACCGACATGAGTGTGGGCATCGCCTGTCTCCTGGCCGATCAACCCGCCGAAGCTGCGCGTCTGGCGGCCACGCTCGACCAGCTCAATGAGGAGAGGCGCGAAATCGAACAGCGCATGCAGCTCGAGGCGATCGACATCGCCGCGGGGGTGCGCTTCGACGACGATGGCGGCGAAGCGCTCGGTCTGTGCTTGTTCGATGACAGCTGGCACCAAGGTGTGGTGGGCCTGGTCGCCGGCAGGATCAAAGACCGGTGGAATCGGCCGGTCATCGCCTTCGCGCGCGCCGAGGACGGTTCGCTGCGCGGTTCCGCCCGCTCGATATCAGGCGTCAACATTCGCGACGCTCTCGACAGCATCGCGACGCATAATCCGGGCCTCATCGACAAATTCGGCGGCCACGCCATGGCGGCCGGCATGAGCATGTCCGCAGCAAACCTCGCGCCGTTCAGGATCGCCTTTGCGGCTGAAATCGCCGCGCGCACCGATCGTGAATCGCTGCAAGGCGTGATTCACTCGGACGGCGCGCTGACCGCGGCCGAACTTTCGCTCGACACGGCTCGCGTGTTGCGCGGCGCCGGACCGTGGGGGCAGGGCTTTCCGGAACCGGTGTTCGATGGAGAATTTCAGATCGTCGACGCGCGCATCGTCGGCAGCCGGCATCTGAAAATGCAGCTGGCCGCCGACGGGCCGGAGGCCGGCCGCGGCCGCGATTCGATCGACGCGATTGCATTCGGCTACATCGGCGGCGCTGCGGAGCAGCCGCAGCTGCGCAGCGGCGCCCGGGTGCATCTGGCCTATCGGCTCGAAATCAATGAGTACCGTGGGGTTGAGCGCGTGCAATTGAATTGCCAGCACTTGGATCCTGCCCGATCGTCCACGTGACGGTCCGAGTGCGGACGACTCCCGACCGGGCGTCGCCGCGAAGATGGGGCACCCGCCAAAACAACTGACTGCCGCGCCGCACGAGATGTCCGCGCACGTGATGCAGCCGCGGTGCACGTCTGAACGACGTCGCTGCGTTGCCGGTTGGGGACCGGGAGTCCCGCAGTATGGGGGACAACACTTCGATGTGATCGAGCAACGGCGCCTTTCCCGCGCGCGCCCGGGATCGATTCAGACGTTCCAGCATGGGCGCACGCTGCGGCAAGCCCGTACGGGTCGACAAGAGCAACAGGAACGCCAACAGCATGGGAATATCCGCGGCGATCGTTCCCAATGCATGGCGTGCCACGGCTTCCTCCTGCTGGGCCGTCAGCCGCGCACCCTGATAGTACTTTGCCCAGGTGCGTTCGTACCGGAAGCGGAAGCAGCGACGCAATATGTCCGTGTTCCGACTGGCCGTGTCGGATACGCACAGCGTCCGGCGAAGCGGCTCATCCGGCGGATCGGGCTCCTCGCCGTCCCCGACGTCCAGATCGAAATAAGCCTCCATGCTGCTGGCGAGCAAATCAAGATCCGACTCTCCGACGCTCCAAAAGGTCCTGATCAGTCCGCAACGCCCCTTGCACCATGATTTGATCAAGACGCCGCGGCGGCCCGAACCGCATTGGTCTTTGGCGGGCGGCTTGAATCCATACAGCTGCAGTTCGGACAGCCAGGCGCTGTCGCACCATTCGACCCACACGCGCTCCGACGGCACGCGCAACAGGTCCGCGCAGGCGAGATTGCGCGCCCCCTTGGAATACGCCAAGGCCGTGCAAAGACGGGTCAAATCGTCGCTGAGAACATACCGGGCCGGACAGCGGGTGATTTCAGCGGCGAAATCAGCTGCGCCGTTCAAGTTCGTCAAGGAATGATCTTTCGCACTCTGCACGACGAACGGTGTTTGACACTGAGCAATTCGATCAGCCAGTCTCATGCCGGGAAATCTAGCAGCGCGGCGCGACACCTTCCCGAGTTTGGTACAAGATGGATCCGCTGCGGGAGC
>DATLVV010000072.1:0-5175 GCA_035577165.1 Steroidobacteraceae bacterium
CCTGCTGTCCGCGGCGCATGCCGATGCACGTCGCGCCCATATCGACTGGACTGTGGTCGAGGAGCTCAAGCCCTACGGCGGCGTTCGGATTGAAGACAATGTGGCCACGACGGCGGCGCAACCGGAAAACATGACTCGAAACGCGTTTGCGAAAGCCGCTTAAGTTAGTTCCGCGTCTCGAGCAGCCGCTGCTGTTGTTCGTCGGCCGGGCCGCGCACGAAAAGAACATCGGATTCCTGATTGAAATGATGCAGGAGCTGCGCCGCCTGCGTCCCGATGCGCTGCTCCTGATCGCTGGCGAAGGCCCGGCAGAGGGCGCCCTGCGGGCTCAGGCGACGCGTCTTGGGCTCAACGGGTCCGCGCGATTTCTAGGCTATTTCGACCGCGGCGGCGAACTGCAGGATTGTGGCCATCCCGCGCATGGGAACCATCGATATTCTGGGACCGGGCCTGGGCTGCCGCCACGCACCGAACCAGCAGAAGGGCTTTGCGCAGGTAGTTTGCGAGGTGTTGGCCGATAAGGCGGCCTGCAGGGCGCTCGGCGCACAGGCTCGTGCGCCAGCCTTTAGGCTGCCTTGGCCTTGCGGCGACGCTTGGGCGCGGCAGCGGCCTCTTCCGCTGCCTCAGCGGCTGCTTTCTTCGACTTCTTCGGGGCCTTGGGCGCTTTGGCGGCCTTCGTGTCTTCGGTCTTTTCGGCGGGCACCACGGCGGCGTCGACCAGCTGCATCAATGCCATATCGGCCGAATCGCCGGGGCGCGGTTCCATCTTGAGAATACGCGTGTAGCCGCCGGCCCGCGCCTTGAAGCGCGGCCCCAAGTCGACGAACAGCTTTTCCACCACGCCCTCGTCGCGCAAGCGCGAATACGCCAGCCGGCGCTTGCCCAGGGAATCGACCTTGGCCAGGGTGATCAGGGGTTCGACCACGCGGCGCAGCTCCTTGGCCTTCGGCACGGTGGTGCGAATGGTCTCATGGCGCAGCAACGAGGCCGCCATGTTGCGCAGCATCGCATGACGGTGTGAGGAGTTGCGCGATAGCTGGCGCCCGCTGTTTCTATGCCGCATGTTCTAAAGCCCTTGTCGAAAACTCTCTAGCGTTAAATACCGTCGCGCTCGTCGTCGCGCTTCAATCCCGGCGGCGGCCAGTTGTCGATGCGCATGCCGAGGGTGAGGCCGTGGCTCTCGAGCACTTCCTTGATCTCGGTCAGCGACTTCTTGCCCAGGTTGGGCGTACGCAGCAATTCGACTTCCGTGCGCTGCACGAGGTCGCCGATATAGTGGATGTTCTCGGCCTTCAGACAGTTCGCGCTGCGCACCGTGAGTTCCAGCTCATCGACCGGCCGCAGCAGGATGGGATCGAACTGGGTTTCGGTTGCCTTGGTGGTGGACTCGTCCTGACCCTGCAAATCGACGAATACCGACAGCTGATCCTTGAGGATGCCGCCGGCACGCCGAATGGCCTCTTCCGGATCGATGGTGCCGTTGGTCTCGATGTCGAGAATCAGCTTGTCGAGATCGGTGCGCTGTTCGACGCGCGCGCTTTCGACGTTGTAGGTGACCTTGCGCACCGGGCTGAACGAGGCGTCGAGCTGCAGACGGCCGATGGCGCGAGTCTGCTCTTCGAATGCCATTCGCTGGGCCGCCGGGCGATAGCCGCGGCCGCGCTCGACCTTCAGCGACATCGACAATTCACCGGCCTTGGTCAGATTCGCGATCACCAGCTCGGGATTCTGGATCTCGATGTCATGATCGCCGGCGATGTCGCCGGCCGTGACGGGTCCCGGCCCTTTCTTGTGCAGGCGCACCTCCGCGACATCGCGGGTGTGCATGCGAATGGCCACTGCCTTGAGGTTCAGCAGAATGTCGACGACATCTTCCTGCACGCCTTCGATGGCGGTGTATTCGTGCAACACGCCTTCAATTTCGATTTCAGTGATCGCCGCCCCCGGCAGCGAGGACAACAGCACCCGGCGCAGGGCATTGCCCAGCGTGTGGCCAAAGCCGCGCTCGAACGGTTCGATCACGATGCGCGCATGGCGCGGTGACACGGGTTGTACTTTGACGACCCGCGGCTTCAAAAATTCATTGATCGATCCCTGCATGGAAGACCTCGCTAACTAACCGGGGACAACGCAGCAACTCGAGCTGCGGCGCGTTAAGACAAATCTCTACTTCGAATACAACTCGACGACCAGGCTCTCATTGATGTCCGGCAGAATCTCCTGCCGGTCGGGAACCGACTTCAAAATTCCCGAGAACTTCTTGTCGTCCACTTCCACCCAGTCCGGAAAGCCGACTTGCGCGGCGATCGTGAGGGCGGCTTGAATGCGAGTCTGCTTCTTAGCCTTCTCGCGCAGACTGACCACATCGCCCGCCTTGCACTGATAAGAGGCGATGTTGACCAATTTATCGTTGACGGAAACAGCCTTGTGGCTCACCAGCTGGCGCGCCTCGGCGCGGGTCGCCGCAAAACCCATGCGATAGACCACGTTGTCCAGCCGGCATTCCAAGAATTGCAGCAGAGTCTCGCCCGTCGCTCCGGGGCGGCCCGCGGCCTTCTGGTAGTAATTGCGGAACTGGCGCTCCAGTACGCCGTACATGCGGCGCAGCTTTTGCTTCTCGCGCAGCTGCAGACCGTATTCCGACAAGCGCTGCTTGCGCTCGCTCTTGACGCCGCCCGGCGGCACTTCGAGCTTGCACTTCGACTCAAGCGGCTTGACGCCGCTCTTCAGGAACAGGTCGGTTCCCTCGCGACGAGACAGCTTGCACTTCGGACCGGTATATTTTGCCATTACGAACCTTTGAGCCTTGAAGACAGACTAGACGCGACGCTTTTTCGGCGGACGACAACCGTTATGGGGGATCGGAGTCACGTCTTCAATGTTGGTGATCTTGAGTCCGCATCCGTTCAGGGCGCGAACCGCCGATTCGCGGCCCGGGCCGGGGCCCATGACCCGGACTTCGACATTCTTCACCCCATGCTCCTGCGCCGCGGTGCCCGCCCGCTCGGCGGCAACCTGCGCGGCAAACGGCGTCGACTTACGCGAACCGCGGAAACCGCAGCCGCCCGAGGTCGCCCAGGACAGCGTGTTGCCCTGCCGATCGGTGATCGTGATGATGGTGTTGTTGAAGGACGCGTGCACGTGCGCAATCGCGTCCAGCACGTTCTTGCGGACCTTCTTGCGGGCCGGTTTGCCGCTTTGCGCGCCGCCGCCGGCGCCGGTTTGCCCTGCGTTTTGCTTCTGTTCTGCCATAAATATTCTCGTTTAGACCTTGCCCGGCGGCGCGTTCATCTTCACAGCCTGCTTGCGCGGGCCCTTGCGGGTGCGCGCATTGGTGCGCGTGCGTTGGCCGCGCATCGGCAGGCCCTTGCGGTGCCGGATGCCCCGGTAGCAGCCCAAGTCCATCAGGCGCTTGATATTCATCGACACTTCGCGCCGCAGATCGCCTTCCACCGCAAACTTCGCGACCTGCGAGCGCAGCGATGCCACTTCGGCGTCCGTGAGATCCTTCACTTTGACGCTGTACTTCACGCCGGCCGCGTCGCAAATGCGCGCCGCACGGCTGTTTCCAATGCCGAAAATGTGGGTTAAGCCGATGACCACATGCTTGTTCATCGGAATGTTGATGCCGGCGATACGCGCCATCTACTTCTCCACCCGCGCCCACGAAAAAAAGCGCGGTAGTATATTAGAAAAACCTCTATAGATCAATTCGCTAGCCATGGTCAGGGCATCAACCCTGACGCTGCTTGTGCCGGGCGTCCGACGAACAAATGATGTAAACGATGCCGCGGCGCCGCACGACTTTGCAGTTTTTGCAAATCTTTTTGACCGAAGGACGAACTTTCATTTCTTGCTCCCGATGCCCCGCAGGCTGGCCTTTTTCATCAGGCCCTCATATTGGTGCGACATCAAATGCGATTGCGTCTGCGCGACGAAATCCATCACACCGACCACGATAATCAACAACGAGGTGCCGCCGAACTGGAAAGGGACGCTCGGATTCACCATACGGATAATTTCTGGCAGCAAGCACACTGCCATGATGTAGAGGCCGCCCCACAGCGTGAGCCGGGTCAGCACCTTGTCGAGGTAATCGCCGGTCTGCTGACCGGGGCGTATGCCTGGAATGAAGGCGCCGGCCTTCTTGAGATTCTCGGCGGTATCCCGCGCGTCATACACCAGGGCGACGTAGAAGAAGGCAAAGCCGACGATCAACAAGGCGAACAGCAGCACGTGCAGCGGCTGACCATAGCCCAGAATCACGGCGATTCTCTGCAGAGCCCGCTGGATGACATTGGGGTTCGGGCTGTTGCCGAAGAATTGCGCGATCGTCGCCGGAAATACCAACAGACTGGACGCGAAAATCGGCGGAATCACGCCGGCCATGTTGAGCTTGAACGGCAGATGCGTGCTCTGCCCCTGCATCATGCGCCGCCCCACCTGACGTTTGGCGTAGTTCACCTGGATCTTGCGCTGCGCCCGCTCGACGAACACGCAGAACAGAGTCACCAGGATCACGACCACCAGGATCAGCAGCACGATCAACGGGTTCATTTCCCCGGAGCGCACCATTTCCAGGGTATTGCCGATGGCGCGCGGCAGCCCGGCGATGATGCCGGCCACGATGATCATCGTGATGCCGTTGCCGATGCCGCGCTCGGTGATCTGCTCGCCCAACCACATCACGAACAGGGTGCCGGTGGTGATCGACACCGTCGCGACAAACAAGAACTGCGGTCCCGGATTCGGCACCAGGTTTCCGCCGGAATTCTGAATGGCCAGCGCAGCGCCAAAACCCTGGAAGGCCGCCAGGAACACCGTGCCGTAGCGCGTGTACTGCATCAGCTTGCGCCGTCCGGATTCGCCGTCCTTGCGAATCTGGTTCCAGGGCGGATACACCATGGAGGCCATCTGCACGATGATGGATGCGGTGATGTAGGGCATCACATTCAGCGCGAAAATACTGAAGCGCTGCAGGGCGCCGCCCGAAAACATGTTGAACATGCCGAGCAGGGTGCCGTTCTGGGTTGAAAAGAACGCCGCAAAACGCGCCGCGTCGATTCCGGGCACCGGAATGAACGTGCCCATCCGATACACCACCAGCGCGCCCAGCAGGAACCACAGACGCTTGCGCATCTCGGCGAAGCGCGTCATGTCTCCTAAGGCAGCGGT
>DATLVV010000073.1:0-9772 GCA_035577165.1 Steroidobacteraceae bacterium
CGGCGAAGCGGAAGAGAACGTGAAGCAGCTCAAGCACGAGAAGGACGCGGACTTCAATGCCGGCACGGCGCCGCACGAGTCCGAAGTCAAGGCACCGCCGAAAACCAACTCCTGATGCCGCATGCTTGATGTCGGGTTCTCGGAGATTCTGCTCACCTCGGCCATAGCACTCATCGTGTTGGGGCCGGAGCGGCTGCCAAAAGTTGCGCGCCAGGTCGGCAACTGGGTGGGACGAGCGCGGGTCATGGCGCGCCAATTGAGCGAACAATTGGAGCGCGAGGTCAATGCCGAAGAGCTGCTGAAGACCCAAAGCAAATCGAATTCCGGCAGCAACACGGCGAACGCTGCGCCGAGTGCAGTCAGTGCGCCGAGTGCAGTCGATGCGCCAAACGCCGTCAACACGCCGGAGCCATCCATTGCACCGCCGACGGTGACGTCCCTCGCCGAAGCGCCGCCGACCCCGCCCGAGCCGCTGTATGGATTGTCGGCCGCCGCCACCACGGCAGCGGCCATGCACGCAGCGGATCCGAAACCCGAGCGGCCGGCCGAGTCCCCGCTACCTCATGACTGATCCCGGTGAATCGGGCGACCTCGCGGAAGGTACCCTGATCTCGCATCTGTTGGAGCTGCGCGATCGCCTGCTGAAGGCGATGCTGGCGGTCGGGATCTGCTTCATTCCCTGCGCGATCTACATGAATCAGTTGTTCACCTTCGTGGCGGATCCGCTGATTCACAAGCTGCCTGCGGGCGCGACCTTGATTGCAACCAGCGTGGTGGCCCCCTTTACCGTACCGTTCAAGCTGGCGCTGCTGCTGGCCGTCGGTCTCGCCATGCCTTTCGTGCTGTATCAGGCCTGGGCCTTCGTCGCTCCCGGCCTGTACAAACACGAAAAAAAACTGGCCGTGCCGCTGCTCATCTCCAGCGTGCTGCTCTTTTATCTGGGCGCGGCATTCGCCTATTACGCGGTCTTCCCGGTCATGATCAGCTTCTTCGTCGCCACCACGCCCCATGGCGTGCAAATGATGACCGACATGGGCAGCTATCTCGATTTTGTGATGATCCTGCTGCTCGCCTTCGGTTTGGCCTTCGAAGTTCCGGTGGCTACTGTACTATTGGTGTGGACGGGGTTTGTCAGACTCGCGACACTCAAGAAAAATCGCGGTTTCGTGTTACTCGGGATATTCATCTTCGCCGCCTTCGTGACGCCGCCCGACGCCGTGTCGCAGAGCGCGATGGCGGTGCCGATGTACTTGCTGTACGAAATAGGGATCATCATGGCCGGACTATTGCTCAAGGATAAAATAGCGGCACGCGCCAAAGAGGACGCAGAACAGGCAGAGCGCGAAGCCGGGGCGTAAGTTGAGCGCGACTTTTTTCGGGCATCCGCGTGGCCTCGCCACGCTGTTCTTCACGGAAATGTGGGAGCGGTTCACCTACTACGGCATGCGTGCCGTGCTGGTGCTGTTCCTGGTCTCCGCCGTCTCCGCCGGCGGTTTTGGAATCGATGACAAGACGGCCACGGCCATTTACGGCATGTACACGGCCGGCACCTATCTGGTCGCGCTTCCCGGCGGCTGGATTGCCGACCGGCTGATCGGGGCGCGGCGCGCCGTACTGATCGGCGGCTTGTTCATCACTCTCGGCAATGCATTATTGGCGGTATCCACCGCCCCCCGCGGCTTCTATCTGGGCCTGGTGGTGATCGTGCTCGGCGTGGGATTGCTGAAGCCCAATGTCAGCGCCATGGTCGCGGATCTGTATCCGGAGGGCGGTGCGCGCCTCGACGCCGGATTCACCGTGTTCTACATGGGCATCAATCTGGGCGCGACGCTGGGGCCCTTCGTCACCGGTGAAGCGATAGTCCTCTTCGGCCCGCGCGCCGGCTTCGCCGCGGCCGGCGTGTGCATGGCGCTGGGCGTAGTGCAGTACCACTTCACTCAGCACCATCTGGGCAACGCGGGCAAATTCACCGCTCATGCAGCGGACAATACGCAGTCGCCGGGCACCGCCGCGCAACGGACAGGCAAAGCTGCGCCATGGCTGCAGCTGTGGATCGGTGTCGGGCTGCTCGCAGCCATCTTGGCCGCCTGCAGTTTTGGATTGATCCCCCTGGATCCCGTGATCCTGGCGCAGGCCACGACCGCGCTGATCGTCGCCATGGCCGTGCTTTACTTCGGCTATCTCTTCACCCTGGCGGGTCTCTCGGCGGAGGAGCGCAGGCGCGCTGTCGTCATTCTCGTCCTGTTTCTCGGCAGCGCCTTGTTTTGGTCCGGCTATGAACAAGCCGGCTCATCGCTCAATCTCTTCGCCGAGCGTTATACGGATCGCAGCATTGGATGGCTGCACTTCGTCGTTCCCACCGGCTGGTTCCAATCGCTCAATCCGGCCTACATCATCATCTTTGCGCCGGCCTTTGCCTGGGCTTGGGTGGCATTGGCCAAGCGCCATCTGAATCCGTCGGCCCCCGCGAAGTTCGCCATCGGCGTGATCCTGATGGGATCCGGATTCCTGCTGATGGCGGCGGCAGCGGCGATCGTCGCGGGCGGCTCCAAGGTGCTGCCCACCTGGCTGATTCTGACCTACCTGCTGCACACCTTCGGCGAATTGTGCCTGAGTCCCGTGGGCTTGAGTTACGTCACCAAGCTCGCGCCCAAACGCTTCGTCGGACAGCTCATGGGAATGTTTTTCCTGTCGCTCTCCCTCGGCAACTTGATTGCCGGCCTGATCGCGGGCCAATTCGACGCCAGCAACGTAGCCGCCATGCCGGGGCAATACATGCGAATCGTTTATTTCTCAGTGGGCTTGGGCGCCGTGCTCTTGATCCTGAGCCGTCCGGTAAAAAAACTGATGGGGAATGTGCAATGACTACTGGTGTAGGTCCCGCGCCGCAACTGACTTTCAAGGCCATCCTTCTATCCATCATCCTCACGGTCATTCTCGCATCGGCCAATGCCTATGTGGGATTGTTCGCCGGAATCACGGTGGCGACGGCGATCCCCGCCGCGGTCATCTCGATGGCGGTGCTGCCGCTGTTCGGGCGCTCGAACATTCTCGAGAACAACATCGTCGCAACCGGCGCCTCCGCCGGCACGTCCATCTCCGCAGGCGCGATCTTCACCTTGCCGGCACTCATCCTGCTGCACCATTGGAACAGTTTCGACTATTGGTGGACCTTGGCCATCGTCGGTCTCGGCGGTTTGCTCGGTGTGCTGTTCTCGGTGCCGCTGCGCCGAACCTTGATCATCGAACAGAAGCTGCGATTTCCGGAAGGCATCGCGGCGGCCGAAGTGTTGAAAGTGGGTGCGAATCCCGGCGTCGGCGCCAAGGTCCTGGGGCTCGCCACCGTCGTCGGCGGGCTGTTCAAGTTCATCACCTCGGGATTGCGGTCGCTGCCCGAGGCTTTCACGCTCAAAGGCTTCATCGGCGAGCGCGGCATCGCGTTTTTCGGCTATGGATTCTCGCCGGCACTGCTCGGCGTGGGCTACATCGTCGGCCTGAATGTCGCCATTCTGATCGCCGCCGGCGGCCTGTTTTCGTGGTGGCTCGCCATTCCGATCTTCAACAGCTACTTCTTCGAGCAGGACCCGGCGCTGCTGCACAAACTGATCGGCCTCAATGCCGAGGACGCGGCGTTTGCCATTTGGCGCGCGCAGGTGCGCTACATCGGGGTCGGCTGCATGTTGACCGGCGCGCTGTGGGCGCTGTGGTCGCTGCGCAATTCCTTGTGGTCGGCGGTGCGCAGCGGGCTGAAAGTCGGCGCGCGCGGTGCCGCCGACGTGCCGCACACCGAGCGCGATCTGCCGATGGCTGCGGTGCTGGTCTGCATCGCCTTGTTCGTCGTACCGCTGTTCGTCCTGTACTACCTGGTGGTGGGCAGTCTGGGGGTGGCGCTCGCCATGGCCGTGATCATGATCATCGCCGGATTTTTGTTCTCGTCGGTCAGCGGCTACATGGCCGGCCTGGTCGGATCGTCGAACAACCCGGTCTCGGGCATCACGATTTGCACCATTCTGTTTGCGTCGCTGGTTCTCATGTGGATGGTGGGCGGCAAATCCGCGGTCGGCGCGGTGGCGGTGGTGTTCATCGGCGCCGTGGTGTGCAACGCCGCCGCCGTGGCCGGCGACAATTTGCAGGATCTGAAGGCGGGCCAGCTGGTCGGAGCCACTCCCTGGCGCCAACAGGTCATGCTCTGCGTCGGAGTCGTCGTGAGCGCGGCGGTCATGGCTCCCGTCATGAATGTGCTGTTGTTTGCCTACGGCATCGGTGAGCCTTCTCATGCGGGGGTCAAGGCCTTGCCGGCGCCGCAGGCCAACTTGGTGCGCTCGGTCGCCGAGGGCATGTTCGGCGGCACTCTGCCGGTGGGCATGATTGCGATCGGCGCCGCCGTCGGCGCGTTGATCATCATGTTTGACTTGTATCTGAAGCGCCGCAAATCGCGCTGGAGCGCGCCGGTGTTGGCCGTCGCGGTGGGCATCTATCTGCCCTTGGACGTGTCGACTCCCATTCTCGCCGGCGGCATCGTCGCGGAACTGGTGGCGCGCTGGCACCACCGGCGCAGCCCCGGCGGCGATCCGGAGAAACTTGGGCAGAACGGCATGCTGTTCGCCGCGGGACTGATCACCGGCGAGGCGCTGATCGGTATTTTCATCGCCATGTGCATTTGGATCAGCAAGAACCCGGACATTCTGGCGATTGCCAAAGAATTGCCCTTCGGGCAGTGGTTGGCGGCGTTGCTGTTGCTGGGAATCTGCTACTGGATTTTCCGCGCCGGTACCCCGCGGCAAGCGAAGTAGACCGTCGGTCCGGATTGCGCGACTCACGTCATTCACTGAAGGTGATGCTGGCCTTGGGCACCATCTACCTGGTGTGGGGCTCGAGTTTCCTGTTCACCAAGCTCGCGGTCACCAATCTGCCGCCGGCGCTTTTCTCGGGGATCCGCTTCGTCACGGCCGGTACGCTGCTGGCGATCATCTCCCGCGTGTGGAGCGGCAGCCCCTACCCTCGGCGCGGCATCGAATGGCGCCATGTCATCATCACCGGCTTTTTCATGGTGTTCGTCAGCAACGGCTTGAATACCTGGTCGATGCGCTATCTTGCGTCCAATCAGTCGGCGCTGCTCAACGGCACCGCGGCATTCTGGATCGCAGGACTCGGCGTGTTCGGGCGGCGCGGCCACCCGCTGACCCGTTGGGCGGTGGTGGGTCTGTGCATCGGATTTCTCGGCGCTGCGTTGATGCTCATTCCCAAGGAGCCGCTGAGCACCCACAGTCTGCTGGCGCAAGCCGGCGCCCTGACCGCCTGCTTTTCATGGTCCTTGGGTACTCTGTACTACCGCAGCATCGACACCAAACTGAGTTCGCTCATGTTCATGGGCATGCAGATGCTCATGGGCGGATTGATGCTGCTCGCGGTCGGGATCGCGAATGGCGATGCGGCGCACTGGGCGCCGAATGCGTCCGGACTCGCTGCGCTCATCTATCTGACGTTTTTCAGTTCCTGCCTGGCGTACACCGCCTACGGCTGGCTGAGTCTCAACGCCGCTCCCGCCCTGATCGGCACCTACGGCTATGTAAATCCCGCCATCGCCGCATTTCTCGGCTGGCAATTTCTCAACGAACACCTTTCCGGAACGCAATTGGTCGGCATGGTGATCATCATCGTCGGCGTGAGCATGTTGACTCTGCCGGGCGGCAGTCTCACCGATCCGAAAACGCTGGCCGAACCGAAGACTCAGTAAATCAGCGGCGCTTGACGATCACTTCGACCCTGCCCTTGCCGCCGACGAACCAGGAGCCGACGAAGCTCACCACACTGACGAGCACCGCGGTCCAGAACGCCGACCAGAAGCCTGCGATGTGCATGCCCGGCAGTACCCATGCCACCAGCGCCACCATGCCGGCGTTGATCACCAGCAGGAACAGGCCGAGAGTGACGATGGTCATCGGCAGCGTGAGCAGTATGGCAATGGGCCGTACGATGGAATTCACTATTCCCAGCAGCAAGCCCGCCAGAATCAAGGTCGAGGGAGTGTCGATGAAGACGCCGTTGACCCAAACGGTCGCAAGCCAGAGACCCAGTGCAACAATGCAGGCACGTATTAAAAACCCGAGCATGCTAAGAACTCCGCTGACGCGTGTTCATGCGAGCATACCAAGAGCCCTGTGCCGATTAAATCAATAATCGAGTCCGCGCAGCGGCGGATCCTTCGGGACCACGGGTTTGGCCTTTTTTGGAACCGGCGGACTCTCGAGACACACTTTGATGCGCGCCATGAGGCGTTCCCAGCCCATGCGGATGCGCACGTAGGTTTTGTCCCATGCCGGGGTCTCCGGCACTCCCGATCCCAGCAACCGGAGCGAGGTCTTGCCCTCGCCCTTGCGCACATCGAGGATGAAATCGTCGACCACGGCACTGTCACCGGGCGGCCAATCGCTGCCTTTCAGATAAATCAGCCGCAACCGCCGATTCGGTTCGAAGATGTCGATATGCGCTTCGCGGCTGTTGTCGTTGCTAAGCCCAAGGCGATACACGCCGCCCTTGCGAGCGTCGATTTCCGCCTCTTGACCGGACCAGATGCGGATCAGGCCCGGGTCGGTCAGCGCGCGCCAGACCCGAGCGACCGGCACCTCGATCTCGACCAGGTGGGCATAGCCGCGGGTTCCGTTGCGGGTAGATCTACGGGGTGAAGTCATTACGGTAGAATCCCTCATCAGGGGGGGAACATCCATGGCTTATGTTGACATTGTGACTGCGCTCGCACTTCTGCAATACCTGGTGTTCGGATTCAAGGTGGGCAGGGCGCGCGGCCGCTATGCCGTGAAGGCCCCGGCCGTGACCGGAAATGAGCTTTTTGAGCGTAATTTCCGGGTCCACCAAAATACCTTGGAGCAGTTGGTGGTATTTCTGCCCGGTCTGTATCTCTTCAGTCATTACCTCGAGCCCCGAGTGGCCGCAGTATTCGGCTTGATCTATCTGGTCGGCCGGGAACTGTTCGCGTTCAACTACGTGAAAGAGCCGGCCAAACGCGAGGTGGGCTTCTCGCTCTCCTTCCTGCCCTCGGTTATTCTAGTCCTCGGCGGCTTGTTCGGCGCAATTCGGAGCCTTGTCTAAGCGTTAAATCATTCAAAGCTGGGGTGGCCTCAAGGGCCTGAGACGCTGGCCGCGTGCATACGCACACCTGCGAACCCATTGAACCTGATCCGGTTAGTACCGGCGGAGGGAGCATGGGTAGGAATTCTGCCTTGGGTTTTGTGCTTGCGGTGTTCGGAACCACGTCGCAGGCGGTCGCCACCGACAGCGCCGAATACCCGCTCGAGGAAATCATCGTCACTGCCGCACTGCGGCCGGTCCCCGCCACCCTCCTGCCGGGAAGCGCCACGGTACTCACCGCGACGACGCTGCGCGACGCGGGCCAGCAGCACATGGAGGACGTTCTCGCCCTGGTGCCCAATCTCAATTGGGCCGGCGACACGTCGCGTCCGCGCTATTTTCAGGTTCGCGGCGTCGGCGAATTGCAGCAATACCAGGGCGCGCCCAATCCCTCCGTCGGGTTTCTCATCGACGACATCGACTTCAGCGGCTTAGGGTCCGCCGCGACCCTGTTCGACCTTGACCATGTCGAGGTGCTGCGCGGTCCACAAGGGACCTTGTACGGCGCCAATGCGCTCGCCGGCCTCATCGTCGTCAAGAGCGCGGCGCCGGCCGATAGTTTCGGCGGCCGTGCGGAATTCGATGCCGGAGACTACAACGAGCGGTCTTACGGCGCCGTGCTCACAGGTCCTGTCAGCGCCCTGGATTCCGGATTCAGGCTGGCGGCGCAGCGCTACACCAGCGACGGCTTCTATCACAATGCCTATCTCGGCCGCAGCGATACCAACAATCGCGATGAGCTCACCCTGCGCGCCCGGTGGCGCTACGATCCCAGCGAACAATGGCGCGTCGATGTGACATTGTTGCGGGTGCAGATCGACAATGGCTATGACGCATGGTCGATCGACAACACCCGCACCACGGAATCGGACCATCCCGGCGTCGACCGCCAGTACTCCACGGGAATCTCGGCGCACGCCGCCTACACCGGCCTTGATGCAGCCACCCTCACCGCCATCGCCACCTACGCCGACACCGCGGTCGACTACGGCTTCGACGGCGATTGGGGCAACCCCCTTCTCTGGGCACCGTATACCTATGATTTTACCGAGTACCAGATTCGCCATCGCTCCACGCGCAGCCTCGAGCTGCGGGTCGGGAATTCTCCGCAGCATGGCTTGTCGTGGCTGGTCGGGGCTTACGCGTTTGAGCTACGCGAAGGATTGAACGACACCAGCGCCGGCGTGTATGCGGATCCGTTCGACTCGACCCAGAATTCGACCAGCCTGAGCGTGGTGTCGAGCCAGTACGTTTCCCGAAGCGGCGCGCTGTACGGCCAGCTCGACGGCGATTGGGGCGCGCGCACGCGCTGGTCGCTCGGGGTGCGCGGCGAACGCCGCACCAGTCGTTACAATGACACCACCACCAATCTCGATGCGCCGACCACGGCGAATGATTTCGCACCGGCCGACGATTTGTGGGGCGCACACGTCTCGCTGGATACCCGCATCGCCGACGGCCAGCATGTGTACGCCCTGCTCTCGCGCGGCTACAAGGCCGGGGGTTTCAACTTGAGTCCCGGGCTGCCGCCAAGCCAATTGCAGTTTGCGCCCGAATCCGCTGTGAATTTCGAGGTCGGACACAAGGCGCGGCTTATGGACGGCAAGCTGCGCATCGATACTTCCCTGTTCTACATGAGCCGTCATTCGGAGCAGGTGCTGACCAGCGATCAGCTTGATCCATCCAATCCGAACACGTTTACCTTCTATACCGGAAATGCAAAATCCGGCTACAACTATGGGCTGGAAAGCACGCTGGCGTGGGCCGCCGCCTCGCGACTCGAGCTGGGGGGCTCGCTCGGACTGTTGCGGACTTTGTACCGCGGCTTCGTGCAAAATGGGGTTGAGCTCCCGGATCGCGCGCTGCCTCATGCGCCCAACTGGCAAGCCGCGGTCAACGCGACCTGGCGCGACCCCCGCGGTCCCTACGCGCGCCTCGACGTGACGGGCATGGGAGCGTTCTATTACGACCTGCCGCCCAATGAAACACGCTCCCAAGCCTATGGCCTCGTGAACGGCAAATTGGGGTGGCAGAGCCGGCGCTACGAAATCTATGTCTGGGGCCGGAACTTACTGAACAGGGATTACACCGTGCGCGGCTTCTACTTCGGCGACGAGCCGCCGGATTTTCCCAACAAGCTGTACACGCAGCTGGGCGAGCCGCGCAATTGGGGCGTGCATGTCACGGTTCAGTACTGACTTGGGTCGCCGTGTGCTGCGTCTGAAAACGCACCGTCACGCTCTGGTTGGCGGGAATCGTCAGCCGAAAAATCGGCCGCCCATGCTTGCTGCCCAAAGGATGGTCCGCCCTGACGATGCGGCCGCCCTCGGGCAACCGCAACCTCAATTCGAAGGGGATGGCCGCCGCGCGCGCGTTGCTGATCACCACCCGATTCACATCGTCAACCCGTGCCGAGCGCAATATGACCCCGGGCACCAGGGGTAGGTTTTGGATCCTCGCCGGATCGATGGTGGTCTTTTCCCTTTGCATGGCGACCTGAACGTCGGGACTTTCCCCGAGGTCGATTTCAACCTCCTCATCGACCGCCAGGTCGCGCATCCCCGACTCGTGCAGCAGGATTTTCTGCCCGTCCCGATCCGCAAACACGGCGATGCGTCCCGAA
>DATLVV010000074.1:0-5624 GCA_035577165.1 Steroidobacteraceae bacterium
GGCCTCGGTGTCGCTGTATAGATTGTCCGCAATCTCGACCGGACGCCCCGTCGCCATATCGACACGCGAGGCCCAGGTGGTGTGTACGAAGGGGTTCGCGGACAGGAGCTTGCCGCTCTGGCGATCGAGGACATAGAAGAACCCGTTCTTCGACGCCTGCATCAATACTTTGTGCTTCGCGCCGCCGATGTCGAGTTCCGTCAACGTCATCTGCTGCACGCAGTCATAGTCCCAGTTCTCGCCGGGCACTTCCTGGTAGTGCCATACGTATTCTCCGGTGTCGGCACGCAGCGCGACAATGGAACACAGGAATAGATTGTCGCCGCCCCCCGGGCTGCGCAAATCGCGCGACCAGGCATTGCCGTTACCCGTCCCGATGTACAGCAAATTGAGGTCGGGATCGTACGAAAACGCATCCCAGGCGGGACCTCCGCCTCCCGATTTCCACCATTCTCCATGCCAAGTTTTCGCGGCCACTTCCATTGCCTTGGACTCGAACCCTCTAGCGGGATCGCCGGGCACGGTATAGAAGCGCCACACCTGTTTTCCGGTGTCCACGTCGTAGGCGCCCACGTAGCCGCGCACGCCGAACTCGCCCCCGGCATTGCCGATGATGACCTTGCCCGCGACGACCCGGGGTGCCCCGGTGATGGAGTAAGGTTTGTCGACATCCGTGGTACGCACATCCCAAATCGGCGCGCCGCTGCGCGCATCGAGCGCGAATAGGCGTCCGTCGATGGTGGCCGCAATGACTTTGCCCTTCCATACCGCGAGTCCGCGCGCCGCCGGGCCGCAGCACATGTAGCGCAGCCAATCTCGCCTGGGCTTCGGATCGTAGCGCCACAGTTCGCGGCCGCTCTTGGCGTCGAGCGCGTAGATCACGTTCCACGCGCCGACCGTGTACATCACCCCGTCGACCACCAAGGGCGTGGTTTCCGAGCCGATTTTCGTGTCCAGGTCGACGAACCATGCCAGACCCAGGCGGCCGACATTGTGCTCGTTGACCGAGGTCAACGGACTGAATCGATCCTCGGCGTAGTTGCGGCCCACGCTCATCCAGTTCTGCGGCTCCCGGTCTGCCGCGGCGATGCGGGCGGCGTCGACGTCGGCGTGTTGCGCGCAGCCGCCGGTCAGCACCGACCACCCGAGGAAGTACCAGGCGCGCATGCTGGGAGCCCTAGTCCCGCCGGTCCAAATTGTCGTGCAGGCCCTTTTGAAATACCGCCATGTCGATGTCATGTACCGATCCGGATCCGGCCAGGCTCAAGGCATGGGCCGCCGCGGTACCCATGGCGATGCAGGGACCCATCACGCGGATCGCCGATAGAGCATGTGAATCCGCATCGACGCAGCGCCCGGCCGCAACGATGTTGTCCGCCCCGGAGGGCGTCATGCAGCCCAGCGGTATGTAGTACACATGATTGTCCGGCATGCGTTCCCAATGCACGAGTTCCTTGGCGTCGTGCAGTTCCACCCACCACGCAGAACGCGCGGCTGCGTCCTTCGGCCGTACACCGCTGCGGATTTCGTCCAGGGTCAATTGTTTGCGGCCTTCGATCCAGCGCGTTTGGCGAATGCCCGGATTGCCGTAGGCGCGCACCCTCGCATTCGCAAATATGTGCGCGAATTCCCCGCGCAGGAATGTGATTACCGCGTCGGCCTGGCGCCGGCCCTCGAACACCATGCCGGCGCTCTGCAGGGGATCCAGCGGAGTCTCGAAATGACTGATGTTGGCCAGCATGAAGTTCTTGCCGGGGAAATGCATCAGGAAGCCGTCGTGGCGCACCAAGCCGTACTTGGCGCCGACGGCCTTCAGGCGCTCGTACACCTCCGCCATTTTGAGTTCCTGCACCGTGTCGAGATTGTAGTTCTCGATGAGGAAGTTCAACGATCCAAAGATCGGCGCCGTCGGCTCGCGAACCGGCAATCCAGACTCGAAGCTCAGGCTGGCATCGCCTGATGAGTCGATGAAGCCGTTCGCTTCGACCCGCACCGGACCGAAACGCGTCGCGAACTCGACGTATTGCACGCGGCGATTTTTGAACGACACATCGGTCAGGACCGCTCCCACCAGCGCAGTGACTCCCGACTCCTGGATTTTGCGCTCCATCCAACGCGCCAGCCGCACCTCGTCATATTGGAACGTGACCGTCCAATTGTGATGCCGCAACAGCGATCCTTCCGCGCTGAGATCCGCGATCAGATCGTCCGCCACCCCGTGCGTAATCTGATACGCCTCGGGTCCATGGGTGTAGAGCCCGATGAGCGTGCCGATGATCGAGCCGATTGCCTGACCCCCGATCGACGGTGCGCCATCGACCAGAACCACCTTACGACCCAGCTTCGCCGCTTCCAGCGCGGCGGCAACTCCGGAGATGCCGGCCCCCAGTACGCATATGTCGGTTTTTACTTTTTTTATTTCGCGCTCGGCCGTGCGCCTGACGGTTCGAGTCGCAATGAGTTCGGACATGCTTCCTCTCTATGATTCGATGCTTAAGGACGCTTGATCAGCACCGCGCCCGTGGACATGGGTTGTACCGTGCGCTGATAGATCGACAGATAGCCGCTCGATGCGGGAAGTACCGGCGCGCCCAGGCGGGCGCGCCGTTGCGCGAGTTCCTCCTCGCCGACCAATAAGTCCAGGGTCCGGGCATCGACGTCGATGACAATTTGATCGCCGTTTTGTACCAGCGACAACGGGCCGCCCACGGCCGCCTCCGGCGACACTTCAGCCACCGTCAGGCCCTTGTTGCACAGCCCGGACAACTGGCCGTCGCTGACAAATGCCACATCGCTCTGCAGTCCCGCCGAATCGAGCGCGAAAACCACCGACGATGCAGGGCCCGCCATACCCGGACCACCCTTCGGCCCCATGCCGCGAACAACCAGCACCGAGCCGCGTTGAATCTGTCCCTGCTCGATGGCGCGCATGGCATCGGCACCGCTGTCATAGACCACGGCGGGGCCCGAGAAGTAGGCCTTCCGGTCCAGACCGCGCAGGCCGAGTTTCACCACGGCGCTTTCAGGAGCGAGCGAACCGTGCAAAATCACGATGGGCGCCTTGTCGGAAAAACTGCGCCCGATGGGACGGATGACTTCGGGATTCGCCACCTCCACATCGCGGAGATTTTGCGCCAAGGTCTGCCCTGTCACGGTCAGCACACTGGTATCGAGCAAAGGCTCCAACTGCTTGAGCAGCGCGCGAGCACCGCCCGCGGCCTCGAATTCCTCAATGGTGTTCTCGCCGTTCGGGCGCACCGCCGACAGTACCGGCACGCTCTCGCCGAGATCGTTGAACAGACGGAACACGTCGACGTCGACCCCCGCCTCCACGGCCGTGGCCTGCAGGTGCTTGATGCAGTTGATCGAGCCGCTTACGGCGAGAACCGCGGCGACGGCGTTGCGAAACGCGCCGGCAGTGAGAATCTGCCGCGGCTTGAGATCTTCGTTCACCATCGCCACGATGCGTTCGCCCGAGCTGCGCGCTGCGGCGAGCATCCGGGGGCTGTTGGCGAGGACCGGCGCGCTGCCGGGCAACGCCATGCCGAGCGCCTCGCACGCCACATGCATGGAATTGGCCGTTGCCATCCCGGCGCACACGCCGGGTCCCTTGATGGCGTTTTCGCTCATGCCCTTCAGGGTCTCGCGGGTCAGTTTCCCAAGCGATGCCTGGATCGTCCCCAGGAAAAGATCCTCGATGTCGACGTGCTTGCCGGCGTAGCGGCCGCTCGGCTGGTAGCCGCAAATCACCAGAATGCTCGGAATATTGAAGCGGCCGGCCGCCATCAGGTGCGCCGGCGGAGTCTTGTCGCACGACGACAGGCAGATCATGCCGTCGAGTCTTGCGCCCTCGATGGCGATTTCCATGTCATTCACGATGAGATCGCGGCTCGCCAAAATGTATCCGCCGCCGGCGCCCGCGCCGATGATGAAATCGCTCGGCGCCGCGGTACGCACCTCGAACGGCAGTCCTCCCGCCGCTCGTATCGATTCCTTGACCATCTTGGCGATGCCATCCAAATGACTGAAACAGATGGCGAGTTCCGAAGAACTGTTCACAACGGCGATCTTCGGCTTCAGCATGTCCTCGTCGGAAATTCCAAGCGCCGTCCACTGCGCGCGTCGAATCGCCTCGCGCGGTGACCCGGGTTCGATGTAGCTGCGTAAAACTCTCTTCATCTGTGTGCTCCAATAGGGACAAGGCGCGCGGGGGCGCCAGGGCGCGCACTCGGCCGAGATGTTAGTAGCGTGCGGCCCCGCAAGGGTAGCGGCTGCGCAGTGCGATCAGTCTTCGCGTTTTCAGAACGCTGGCCTTCCCGTGCTCTTAAGAGCCTTGGGATGTGCCCTGCATCCGGGTCTTGAGGTAGGCCACGAGCTCCCGCACCACGGGCCGGCTCATTTTCATTCGAGGCACCAAGGCCTTCAGCCAGAACACCGGCACAGGGAAATCCTTGAGCAGCGGGATCAAGAGCCCTTTGCTGATGGGCTCATCGGCCAGGAACCGCGGCAGGATCACGATGCCGAGGCCGCGCAGCGCCGCTTCGCGCAATATGCGGCTGTCGCTCGAGTGGAGACGGGAATGGACTTCGACGCTGAGCGCGCTGCGCGAACTTTCGAATACCCAGGTGGTGCGGAACAGCACCGTGGTCAAACATTCGTAGTCCACCAGTTCATTGGGGTGCTGCGGCGCCGATTTGCCAACCAGATACTTTGGGGCGCAACAGGTCACGAGTTCATACGGACAGATCGGCACATCGATGACATTCGGGTAGGAAACGGGCAATGCGCCGAGGGCAAAATCGAACCCTTCCTCGAGCGGATTGACCGACCGGTCCACCAGAACAACTTCCAGACTGATTCCCGGATGGTCGACCATGAATTCGGCGAACAGGACGCCGAGCGCCTCGGTCGTGATGGTGGTCGGGCTCTTGATGCGCAGGTGCCCCTCGAGCTTGAGCTGCTCGGCGTCGCGAGCTTCGAACAGCTCTTCGAACTCGGCGAGCAGGCGCACGAAGCGCGGCAGGTATCGATCGCCGGCGGCGGTCAGCGCCAGGCCCCGGGTTGAACGCACCACCAGCTGCACGCCCATGCTCTTTTCAAGTTGCGTGATACGCTTCGTGATCACCGACGGCGCGACACCGAGCTCGCGCGCGGCGCCCGAGAAACTATGCAATCGGGCGACGCGCACGAATGATGTGACGTTCAGCAATGTATTGATGCCGTTCTCCCCTAGCGAAAGCTGATCGCGCCTTTTGTTGGGTTCTGCGCCCGTAGGTTCGGTGCTATGTTTTTCCTCATAGCGCCGGCACGTGACGCAAAGCGCTGTTGCGGAATTCGATAAATCCTAACCGCGATCTGGGGAGATTATAGATGAAATTGACAAATCCACGGCCGTGGCAGGCAATTCTATGGGGTTCGGCATTTCTGACGGCGGGTATGAACGGCGCCTGGGCCGCCGACACCACCGCGTCAACTGAGAATCAGCTCGAAGAGGTCGTCGTCACGGCCCAGTTCAGATCAGAGAAACTGCAAACCACCCCCATCGCGATCACGGCGATCACGGCGGCCGGCCTCCAGCAGCGCAACTTCAGCAGTGTCACGGATATCGGCAACATTGTGCCGAA
>DATLVV010000075.1:0-7546 GCA_035577165.1 Steroidobacteraceae bacterium
GTGCTGCGGCTCGTGATGGGCAGCCGCAACTAGCCGGTCGGGAATTTCAACAGATTGACTCCGCCCATGTAGGGCGCGAGTACGGACGGCACCACGACGGTGCCGTCTTCCTGTTGATAGTTCTCTAAAATGGCGACCAGCGCTCGTCCCACCGCGACCCCCGAACCGTTCAACGTGTGCACCAGTTCCGGCTTGCCCGTCGCCGGATTGCGCCATCGCGCCTGCAGGCGGCGCGCCTGAAACGATTCGCAGTTGCTGCACGAGGAAATCTCGCGATAGCGCTGCTGCGACGGCAGCCACACCTCGAGGTCGTAGGTCTTGGCGCTGCTGGGGCTGGTATCGCCGGCGCAGAGCGCCATCACTCGGTATGGCAAGCCCAGGGCCTGTAGCACCGCCTCGGCATGACCGGTGAGTTCCTCGAGCGCCGCGTAGGAATCCTCGGGGCGCACGATGTGCACCAGTTCCACCTTCTCGAATTGGTGCTGGCGAATCATGCCGCGGGTGTCCTTGCCGGCCGCACCCGCCTCCGAACGAAAACAGGGAGTGTGCGCCGCGAATTTACGCGGCAGCGTCTCGGGCGCCAGTATTTGATCGCGGACCAGATTGGTCACCGGCACTTCGGCGGTGGGAATCAAGTAGAAGCCGGGATCGCCACGCACGGCAAACAGATCTTGTTCAAACTTGGGTAGTTGCCCGGTGCCCACCAGCGCGGTGGCGTGAACCAGGTAGGGCACATAGGCTTCGCGATAACCGTGATCGGCGACATGCAAATTGAGCATGAATTGCACCAGAGCGCGGTGCAGCCTGGCCAGCTCTCCGGTCATCACCACGAAGCGCGCTCCGGAGATGCGCCCCGCTGCCTCAAAATCCATGCCGAGGCGCTCGCCCAGCGCCACATGATCCTTCGGCGCAAATTCGAATTGCCGCGGCATGCCCCAGCGCCGCACTTCGACGTTTGCCTCCTCGTCCCGTCCTTCGGGAACGCTCGAGTGCAGAATGTTCGGCAGGCCCAGCTGCAATGCCAGGACCTGCGCCTGAATGCTTTCGAGTTGCTGGTCCACGCCTTGCAGTTGCTCATTCAAGGATTCGCCGGCTTTGAGCAGGGCCGCCGCGTCCTGGCCCTTGGACTTGGCATGGCCCACCGCCTTGGCGTTGGCATTGCGTTCGGCGCGCAACCGATCGGCGTCGATTTGCACGGCCTTGCGCCGCTCTTCCAGAGCTGCAAAGGCCGCAACGTCGAGCGCAAAGCCGCGCCTCGCCAAGGCCGCGGCAACCCCGGTCAAATCACTGCGCAGCAGCTTCGGATCGAGCACGATGAATTCCTCACGTTTGACGTTTCCGCGGAAACGTGCGTCATTGTAGTCTAATGCCGGTCATCCGCCGGCGCCGCGCGCTCGGGCGTCGCGCTCGCGGCGCGCGTTGAGCGCCTCGCCGATCTTGATTTCCAAGCCGCGCGGTGCCGGAACGTAGTAGCGGCGGTCCGGCATCTCATCGGGGAAGTAGCGCTCGCCCGCGGCATAGCCGCCAGGCTCGTCGTGCGCATATCGATAACCCTTGCCGTAGCCGATTTCCTTCATCAGGCGCGTCGGTGCATTGCGCAGGTGTAGCGGCACCTCCAGCGAACCCAGACTCGCGGCGTCCTCGGCCGCCGCCTTGTACGCCGTGTAGACGGCATTGCTCTTGGCCGCGCACGCCATGAACACCACGGCCTGGGCGATGGCCAGCTCACCTTCCGGGCTCCCCAGCCGTTCGTACACCGAGCAGGCCTCGAGCGCGAGTGTGAGCGCGCGCGGATCGGCATTGCCAATGTCTTCGCTGGCCATGCGCAGCGCCCGCCGCGCAATGTACAGAGGATCGCAGCCCCCGGCGAGCATCCGGCACAGCCAATACAGGGCGGCATCGGGATCGCTGCCGCGCACCGATTTGTGCAGGGCCGAAATCTGATCGTAGAAATTCTCGCCGCCCTTGTCGAAACGCACATAGGTGCTGCCGATCACGGCGCGCATGGTATCGACATCGAGCCTGCGGCCCGCCTCCTCCGCAGAGCTCAAATCCGCGGCAGTCTCCAATAAATTGAGCATGCGGCGCGCATCGCCGTCGGCGGCGGCCAGCAATAGTTCGCGGGCGCCGCCGTCGATCTGCAGCTTCAGTTGCCCCAGCCCTCGTTCCTGATCCGAGAGCGCGCGATCCAGCAGCTTCGCAAGATCAGCGGCCTCGAGCGGTTTCAGCACATAGACCCGTGCCCGCGACAGCAATGCGTTGTTGACCTCGAAGGATGGGTTTTCGGTGGTCGCACCGACGAAAATCAGCGTGCCATCCTCGACATAGGGGAGAAAGGTATCCTGCTGGGACTTGTTGAATCGATGCACTTCATCGAGGAACAGCACCGTATCGCGGGTGCCGCGCAAACTGCGTGCCTGCTCGACGACCGCGCGGATGTCCTTGATGCCGGCCAACACGGCCGACAGTGCGATGAACTCCGCGTGTGCGCCACTGGCGACCAGCCGCGCCAGCGTCGTTTTGCCGGTTCCCGGCGGCCCCCACAGAATCATGGAGTGCGGGCGGCCCGCTTCCAGCGCGCGGCGCAGCGGTGCGCCCATCCCTAGCAGATGCGATTGTCCCACGTACTCATCGAGGGACTGTGGGCGCAGCCGGTCAGCGAGCGGACGGTAGGTGCCGTCGTTTGCCCTCACTTGCCGCCGCGTCCGATCACGTCGACCCCCGGCGGCGGCACGAACGAAAATAGGTCCGGAGGCAGGACAATGTTTCGCTTCGAGTTCGAGAAGGTCAGCTGGGTGATTTGATTGAGCTTGTCGGCGAGGAACATGGAGCGCAGATCGCCCTTGTCGAAGCCGATGCGCACGACTTGAAAATCCGTGTCCGCATGCTTGGGAATGAGCTGGTACCACTGCAAGCCGCCGTTGGGCGGCAGAGCCGTGACGTCGAATTGGGTGCTGACCGATCCGCTGCCCGACAGCAGGCTCGCCGGCGTGCTGGCGAGACTCGTATCCATGTCGCGCACGTTGGCTTGCGCCAGATCCTTGTCATAGAACCAGATCTGCTTGCCGTCCGCCAACACCAATTGTTCGGAAGGCTGCGAGTAATTCCAGCGAAACTTGCCCGGGCGCTGCAGGAACAGCCGGCCGGCGGCGCTGCGGAGAACATTGCCATGGCCATCATCGATGGTCTGCGTGAAATCCGCCGCCCAACTCGAAAGCCCGGTCAGATGCTTGTCGAGTTCGGCCGCGGCTGATGCGGACGCGCGCGCGGGCGACGTGGGCGCGGGCGACGTGGGCGCGGGCGATGTTGGGTCCGCGGTGGAAAATGCCGCCCCGAACATCAAACTTAAGGCAGCGGCCGTCGCTGCGGCGATGCTACGCATGGTCATGTCACTCCTCGGGCGGTGCCGCGGCGTAAATCTCCCGGCCGCCGTTCGATTGCAATGGACCGACCAAGCCCGCGGCTTCCATGGCTTCGACCAGGCGCGCGGCGCGGTTGTAGCCGATCTTGAGGCGCCGCTGCACACCGGAGATGGAGGCCTTGCGCGTTTCAGTGACGATACGCACCGCCTCGTCGTACAAGGGATCGGCCTCGGCATCCTCCACCCCGCCCTCGGACTCTTCGTCGTCGGAAGGAAATCCCGGGATTGGATTGCGCGGCCCATCGAGGATTTCGTCGATGTACACCGGCGGCGACGCGGACTTCAGGCCGCCAACCACACGATGCACTTCTTGGTCCGAGACGAAGGCGCCGTGCACGCGCGTCGGTATGGAGGTGCCCGGAGGCAGGAACAGCATGTCGCCATGGCCAAGCAGCGACTCGGCGCCGCTCTGATCGAGGATGGTGCGCGAGTCGACTTTGGCGGAAACCTGGAATGCGATGCGCGTCGGGATATTCGCCTTGATCAACCCCGTGATGACATCCACGGACGGCCGCTGAGTCGCGAGAATGAGGTGAATGCCGGAGGCGCGCGCCTTTTGCGCCAGCCGCGCAATCAACTCCTCCACCTTCTTGCCGACGATCATCATCAGGTCGGCCAGTTCGTCGATGACCACGACAATGAACGGCAGCGTTTCCAGATCCGGCACGTCTTCCGCGACCACCCCTGGGACGCCTTGCGCTATTTTTTGCATGCGGATCGGATCTTTGATGGGCTTGCCGGCGTCCGCCGCATCTTTGACCTTGCGGTTGAAGCCACCGATGTTGCGCACGCCGAGCGCCGACATGAGCTGGTAGCGGCGCTCCATCTCGGCGACGCACCAGCGCAGCGCATTCGCTGCCTGCTTCATGTCGGTGACCACCGGCGACAACAGATGCGGAATGCCCTCGTACACCGAGAGCTCCAACATCTTCGGGTCGATCATGATCATTCGCACATGTTCGGGAGTGGCCTTGTACAGGAGGCTCAAAACCATGGCGTTGATGCCGACCGACTTGCCGGAGCCGGTGGTGCCAGCGATCAGCAAGTGCGGCATGCGCGCGAGGTCTGCGACGATGGGCACACCGCCGATGTCCTTGCCGAGTGCCAGCGCCAGCGGCGAACCGAGATCATCGTAGGGTTTGGATTTGATGATCTCGCCCAGAGTCACGATCTCGCGCTTCTCGTTCGGAATCTCCAGACCAACCACCGACTTGCCGGGAATGATTTCCACCACGCGCACGCTGATGGCGGACAGAGCCCGGGCAAGATCCTTGGACAAATTGCTGATCTGGCTGACTTTGACGCCGGGCGCCGGGCGCAGTTCGAAGCGCGTGATCACGGGACCCGGGAATACCGCAACGACTTCGGCCTCGACGCCGAAATCACGCAGCTTGAGCTCCACCAGGCGCGACATCGCCTCCAGCGCCTCATCCGAGTACGACTGTTCGCGGGGACCCGCCTCATCGAGCAGGGACAACGCCGGCAGTTCGCTCGATTTGGGGGCATCGAACAGCGGCACCTGCCGCTCGCGCTCCACGCGGTCGCTCTTCTGCGGCACCGGCGCTGCCGCCTCGATGCGCGGCGGCGGCCGGCTCGCCACTTTCTTCTGCTCCTCGCGCACCACTTCCTGCCGCGCCTGCTTGCGCTGTTGTCCCGAAGCCAGCTCGCGGCGCTGCTCGATCTTGGTGCGCGCCCAATCGATGGTTCGCAAAACCCACGCCCCGAGCTTGTCCATGACTTCGAACCAGGACACGCCCAGGAACAGCGCGACGCCGGCCAGCCATAAACCCAGCAGCAGCAAGGTCGCACCGAGAAAGCTCAAGCCATGCGCGGCGCCGCGACCGGTGACATCGCCAAGCACGCCGCCGGCGCTGTTCGGCAGCGCCGCGCCGCTCCAATGCAGCGTCGCCAGACCGCAGCTGGTCACCAGCGTCAAGATGAAGCCGAGGGCACGCAGCAAGGTATTGATGCGCGAGCGCGCATCCGGAATGGCCGCTTCCTTGTGGACCAGCCACCCGGCGTAGGCCAACATCAGGGGAAACAAATAGGCCGGTCGGCCGAACAGGACCAGAAAGAATTGGGCGAGCCACGCGCCGATGGGACCGATCCAATTGAGCACCGCGAGTCCGGGCTCGCCGGTATCCGCAAAGCCCGGATCCTGCGCGTGGTAGGAGAGCAGCGCCAGCAACAGAATCAGCGCGAGCGCGCCCAACACCCATAGCGTGCCTTCGCGCAAAGACCGCGCCACGGCCGCGGAGAGCGCGCTCTTCTGCTTGGATTTCTGGGGCGAGGCTGCGTCAGTCAATTCTAGACCTTTAATGATATTAACTTCTTAAGTAGTTGAATAATATGCGATAGTACCCCACTCCAGCACGGGGCACCAATACTATGTCGGCGTCTTGTTCAAGGCTTCGGCTGAGCCTTGATTGAACTGGCTGGCGCCCACAGATTTACATACCATGAGCCGATAAAGAGTTTCAGATGAGAGGCAAATTATACATGAGCGTTCCGAGGCACAGTCCACTCCTCATCCTGGGGTCGGGTCCTGCGGGTTATTCCGCCGCGGTGTATGCGGCGCGAGCCAACCGGCAGCCTCTCCTGATCACCGGCTTGGAGCAGGGCGGCCAGCTCATGACCACGACCGACGTGGACAACTGGCCCGGCGATGTCGAACATCTCCAGGGCCCTGCCCTCATGGATCGGATGCGGCGCCATGCCGAACGCTTCAACACCGACATCGTGTTCGACCATATCAATCGGGTCGAGTTGCGGCAGCGTCCCTTTCGCCTGTTCGGCGACAACGGCGAATACACCTGCGATGCGCTGATCATCGCCACCGGCGCCTCGGCCAAGTACCTGGGCCTCAAATCCGAGGAGACATTCCGCGGCAAGGGCGTGTCGGCCTGCGCCACCTGCGACGGCTTCTTCTATCGGGGCAAAGCGGTGGCGGTGGTCGGCGGCGGCAATACCGCCGTGGAGGAGGCCCTGTATCTGACCAATATCGCCACGCATGTCACGCTGGTGCATCGGCGCGACAAACTGCGCGCCGAGAAGATATTGCAGGACCGCTTGTTCGCGCTCGAAGCCGCGGGCAAGGCCACCCTGGTCTGGAATCACTCGATCGACGAAATACTCGGCGATGACGCCGGAGTGACCGGCGTGCGTCTGCGTGCCGCCGCGCCGGGAACCGCGACGCGCAACATTGCCGTCGATGGCGTATTCATCGCGGTGGGCCATCAACCCAACACCCAGCTGTTCGAGAATCAGCTCGAGATGCGCGGCGGATATATCGTGGTCAAGGGCGGCAGCGAGGGTGAAGCGACCGCCACCAGCATTGCCGGCGTGTTCGCCGCGGGCGATGTCGCGGACCACGTCTACCGTCAGGCCGTCACCTCGGCGGGTACCGGATGCATGGCCGCGCTCGACGCGGACAAGTATCTGGAGCGGGTGGAGGCCGAGCCGCACGTCAAAGCGCGCACTGCCCACGCGTGACTGCGCGCCTACTCTCCAGCATCGCCCAGGTTGAGGCCGCAAGTTGGAATGCCCTCGTCGGCAACGGCCAACCCTTCCTGCGCCACGAATTCCTCCTGGCCATGGAGGATTCCGGCTGCACTGTGCCGCGTACCGGGTGGACCGTTCGGCATCTGGTGATCGACGATGCGCGCGGGCGGCCGGTCGGGGCGCTGCCCCTGTATCGCAAGAGCCACTCGCGCGGCGAGTTCGTCTTCGATTTTTCATGGGCCAACGCCTATGCGCAGCACGGGATTCCGTACTACCCGAAACTACTGTCAGCCGTACCGTTTACGCCGGTGCGCGGCCCGCGTCTGCTCGTCAGTCCGGATGCCGACGTCGCGGCGACGACGCAACTCTTGACCCGGGCCGCGATCGACTACGTCCGCAGCGAGCGGTTGTCGTCCTGGCATGTGCTGTTTCCGACGGAGGACGTCGCGCAGGGTTTGGCGGCGGCCGAATTGATCCTGCGCCGCGACTGCCAGTTTCATTGGTTCAATCAGGGCTACGATTCCTTCGACGCTTTTCTCGCAACCTTCACCGCCGAGAAACGCAAAAAGGCCAAGCGCGAACGCCGGCGGGTATTCGAGGCAGGAATCGAATTCGACACCCTGC
>DATLVV010000076.1:0-5906 GCA_035577165.1 Steroidobacteraceae bacterium
CAGCCGCAGCCCGCTTAGGCTCCCAGCCCATGGAGGCTCTGCCCAGCGGTCCGACTCCCCTGGTTGCCCTGGTTGGCAACCCCAACTGCGGCAAGACGGCACTATTCAACATTCTCACTGGCAGCCGTCAAAAGGTTGCCAACTACGCCGGAGTCACCGTCGAGCGCAAAGAGGGCTCGCTGCTTACGCCCTCGGGAAGGCGCGTCCGAATCCTGGATTTGCCGGGCGCCTACAGCCTCGATCCACTGACGCCGGACGAACAGGTTACTGCCGACGTGCTGCTTGGCCGCCGCGCCGGAGAGAGCCAGCCGGATTTCGTGGTCTGCGTCACCGACGCCACCAATTTACGCCAGAACCTTCGATTGGCATTGAGCTTGAAGAGGCTGGGACTGCCCATGGTGGTGGCGCTCAACATGAGCGACATCGCGCGGCGCAAGGGCATCGTGATCGATGCGGAGCGGCTCGCCCACGAACTGGGTGTGCCCGTGGTCGAGACCATCGGGGTGAAAACGACCGGCGTGAAGGCCTTGATTGCGATGCTCGATCGGACCGCGATCCCGGTGCGCACCCGGCCTGCCGCGGTTTGGTTGCCTTTGAGCGCCTCGGACATCGAACACGACCAAGCCGAGGTGCGCAGAATCTTGGGATTGGTGGGCGGAGATCGCCTCGACGGCGTGACCTTGAGCGACCGCGTCGATGCCGTCGTGCTGCACCCGGTGCTCGGTCCCGTGATCCTGGCGGTCATTTTGTTTCTGGTATTTCAAGCCGTGTTTGCGTGGGCACAATTGCCGATGGATGAGATCAAATTCGGCGTTGCCGCGTTCGGCAATTGGCTGGCGGCGGCGATGCCGGCCAGCCTGCTGAAGGATTTGCTCGTCAACGGCGTGCTGGCGGGGGTCGGCAGCGTGTTGGTGTTTCTACCGCAGATCATCATCCTGTTCTTTTTCATCCTGCTGCTCGAGGACACGGGATACCTGCCGCGCGCGGCGTTTTTGCTCGACCGGGTGATGGGCTCCGTGGGTCTGTCAGGCCGGGCGTTCATTCCCCTGCTATCGAGCTTTGCCTGCGCGATTCCGGGGATCATGGCGACGCGCACGATTCAAAATCCCCGCGATCGCCTGGCGACGATCATGATTGCTCCTCTGATGACCTGTTCCGCACGCTTGCCGGTGTATGCGCTGATCATCGGTGCGTTCATTCCCCGGCGGCTATTGTGGGGAAGCCTGCAGCTGCAGGGAGTGGTGTTGTTCGTGTTGTATGTGCTGGGCGTGGTGAGCGCCTTGGCGGTGGCCTTTGTGCTCAAGCGCAGCGCGCCGGGTTCGGGGTTCCAGGCGTTGATGCTGGAGTTGCCGGCGTATCACTGGCCGAACCTGCGCAGTCTGGGCATCGGGTTATGGCAGCGGGTCGAAATATTCATGAGCCGGGTCGGCACCATCATTCTCGCGCTGATGGTGATCCTCTGGGCACTGAGTTCCTTCCCCGCGCCGCCACCCGGCGCCACCGGGCCCGCGATCCAGTACAGCATCGCCGGACATTTGGGATCCTGGCTCGCGGTGCTGTTCGCACCTCTCGGGTTCAATTGGCAGATATCGATCGCCCTGGTGCCGGGGCTTGCGGCGCGCGAAGTGGCGGTCGGCGCACTCGGCACCGTGTACGCCCTGTCGGCGACCGGAAACGATGTGAGCGGTGCGCTGACACCCCTGATTGCCCAGTCGTGGAGTTTACCGACCGCGCTTTCACTGCTGGCATGGTATGTGTTTGCTCCCCAGTGCCTGTCGACCCTGGCCACGGTCAAACGGGAGACCAATTCTTGGCGCTACCCGATCATCATGGCGGCCTACTTGTTTGCGATGGCGTATGTCGGCTCGTGGATCGTCTTCCGAGTCTCGACGACGTTGATCGGCGGCAGTTGAGCGAGTCCCATGAATAGTGTTCTCGATGCCCTTCTGGTCGGTCTCGTGCTGCTGGCGAGCGTGGGGTACGCCCTGGTGTCGCTCGGACCGCGCAGTCTGCGGCGGCGGTTGCTGTCCGGGTTGAGCCGATTGATGGCGCGGGCGCCTGCGTTCTTCGGCTTGCGGCGCACGGCCGAGTGGCTTGCGGCCGCGGCGGCCGGCAAGGCGCACGGTGCCTGCGGGGGTTGCGATGATTGCGGTTCGGAGAAAGCGCCTGCAACCGCGGCGAGCACGCAGCAATCGCCGGTCGTCGAAGTCAGGGTGCCGGTGACAAAGATCGGCCGCCGCGAGAGTCGCAGCGAGAGCTAGTCGTTGCGGGTCAGCAGGCGCGCATTCCTTGCATTGGCCACCAGCCTGATGCTGCCGTCCGCGAGCGGCACCGCTATCGGCGCAACCTCGACCTGAGCGACTCCATTCTTCGGCGTGAGACCAATTTTCCTGGCGGTGGACGGGGAGAGGTCCACGATCCGGCCGCGAATATACGGACCCCGATCGCGGATGGTCACCAAGGCGCTTTGGCCCGTCTCCAGATTGGTGACCTTGGCGGTGGTGCCGAGCGGCAGCGTCTTGCTGGCCGCATTATTGGATTGCGGCTGCATGCGGGTGCCATCCGCCATTTTTCGTCCCACGAACATTTGCGCATAGAAGGACGCCTTGCCGCGGCGTGTCTCGCCGGAGCGGTCGAGCGCAGGATGGGCCACCACCGGCTCATGCACCGGTCCCGAACGCGGCTCATTTGCCATGGCGCCCACGCCGCAGGCCATCAGCAAGACGGATTGCAATCCAACGAAGCGGGTAACGGGTTTCATGGCGTCAGCATGAGCGAGAGGACCCATGGCCGCTGTCGGCCGGGAACGTCTTTCGGGGTGAGACTTTGCGCCGCTTGTTTGTAGCCGGCTGAAAAACTCTTTGAAAATCAATCAATTACGAAATTTGACCCAATACCAGGGGCGTCTGATGCGGGGAACTCAGCCCTTGCGTGGCGCGCGGCCCTGTCAATGCGCCGATGCGGCAGGCGAACCCGCGGCAGCGGATTGCTCGACTTGCCAACCGCCGCCCAGCGCGCGGTAGAGCTGGACCACCGACAGCAGGGTATTGAGGCGTGCCGCCGACAGAGATAATTCGGCGGTGAAGAGTTCGCGATCGGCATCGATCACATTGAAGTAGGATGCATAGCCGACGCGATAGCGCGCCAGCGCGATGGTGTTGGCGCGGCGCTGCGCATCGACCTGCGCTTCCTGCGCGGCCTGCACTTCGGCATCCTGCTCGCGCGCAAGCAGCGCATCCGACACCTCTTGGAAGGCCGTCTGCACACTCTTTTGATACTGCAGCAGCGCCTGACGTTTTTGCGCATCGGCCAAATCCAATTCGTACAAATTCCGCTGCGAGCTGAGCAGCGGCTGCAAGGCATTCGCGCCCACCGACCAAGTGCGGGCGGGACCGCTGAACAAGGATGACAGCGCGGTGCTGACGCCGCCGCCGAATGCCGTGAGGCTGATGCTTGGAAATAGATTTGCTTTGGCGACCCCCACCTGCGCATTTGCCGCCACCAGATTCTGTTCAGCTTCGCGTACGTCGGGGCGCCGCTCGAGCAGGCTCGAGGGCAGTCCGGCGGCGGGCACCGGCGGCGGCGGGCGGTCAATGGCCGGCGGCGCCCCAGTGGCGTCGCCGTGCAATATGGCCTCCGGGTTGTGCCCCAGCAGCACGCTCATTTGATCCTCGGTTTGTCCGATCTGAAGCTTGAGCGCCGGTAGGGTGGCCTTGGCAATGGCCAGTTGCGCTTGCGCGGTGGCCACATCCAATTCCGATACCGTACCGCGGTCATGCTGTCCCTGCGTCAGGTCGACGAACTTCTGGCGCGTCTCGACCGTGCGGCGCGTGATCGCGAGCTGTTCATCGAGCGCTTGCAGGGTGAAGTAGGTCGTGGCGACGCTTGCCACCAAAGCTGCCATGACGTCCTGCTTGGCGTAGTCGGACTGCAGCAGTTGGGCGCGCGCGGCCTCGCTGGCGCGGCGGTATTTGCCCCAAAAATCGATCTCGTAGGACAGAGTTCCCTGGGCCGCGAATACATCGGTGATCGGCGGCGTCCCGGGCAGCAACTGGTATCGCGAGGTGCGCTGCCGTGTCGCTTCGGCAGTCACTGCCACCTGCGGCAGCTGCTGCATGCGGGTGGAACCGACTACGGCCCGCGCCTGATCGACGCGCGCGGCAGCAATGCGCACATCGAGGTTGTCGGCAAGCCCTTGGCGGATCAACGCCTGCAGCGCGGGGTCCTGATACACCTGCCACCAGCCGGCATCGGCGACCGAATCCGCAGTTGCGCCGGATTCGAAGCGATAGACCGCCGGGGTCACGATCTCGGGCCGCTTATAATCCGGTCCCAGCGCACAGCCTGCGATCGTTGCCGCCCAAATCGCGGCGGCGCCCGCCGCGGCCCTCACCGCAGCGCCCGGCCCCGGCCGTTTCATGAAGGCGCGGCCGGCAGCGACCGGCGCGGCGACTTGCGCAGGGAGCTCAGGCGCTCGGCGAGCCTTTGCATCAGCACGTAGAAGACAGGAATCAAAAAGATGCCGACGAGGGTGGCGGCGCTCATGCCGAACACCACGGCAGTGCCGAGCACGCGGCGCGCAGAGGCACCGGCGCCGGTGGCGGTCGCCAGCGGCAGCGAGCCGAAGATGAAGGCGAACGAGGTCATCAGAATGGGCCGGAGCCGCAGACGCGCACCCGCAATCGCCGCGTCCAGCAACGGCGTGCCGCGCTCGTACTCGAGTTTGGCAAATTCGACGATGAGGATGGCATTCTTTGCCGCCAAGCCGATCAGCATGACCAGCCCGATCTGCGCATAAATGTCATTCTGCATGCCGCGCAGCGCCAGACCACCGTAGGCTCCCAGGACGGCGAACGGAATACACAGCAGCACGGCGAACGGCACCGCCCAACTTTCGTACAACGCGGCCAGCACCAGAAATACGAATACGATCGCCATGCCGAAGATTGCGCCGCTCTGGCCGCTGGAAAGCTTTTCCTGGTAGGTGGTGCCGGTCCACTCGTAGCCGTAGCCGACGGGCAAATCGCGGGCCAACTCCTCCATCGCCCGGGTGGCCTCGCCGGAGCTGTAGCCGGGGGCCGGCGCGCCGTTGATGGTGGCAGCGCGAAACACATTGAAGCGTTCGATGTATTCCGGACCCAATTTTTGCTTGATCGACACCAAGGTCGACAGCGGCACCATGTCGCCCTGGGAGGTTCGTACGTAGAGACCGTTGACCGACTCGGGCGCGGCCCGCGCCGGCGCCTCCGCTTGGGTGGTCACCCGATAGGTGCGGCCGAATAAATTGAAATCGTTGACGTAGTTGCCGCCGAAAAATGTCTGCAGGCTGCCGAAAATGCTGGATATGGACACCCCCAGGGTCTTGGCGCGCTCCCGATCCAGCAGATACTCGATTTGCGGGGTGCGGGTATTGAACTGCGCGAACACCCGCGTGAGTTCCGGCCGCTTGCTCGCGGCGCTGATAAAATCGCCGAGCACCCCGGCAAATTTCTGAATGTCCCCGCCGATGCGGTCCTCGAGAATGAACTCAAAGCCGCCCGCCGTGCCGATGCCCGGGATGGGCGGGGGATTGAACACGAAAACATTCGCTTCTTTGATGCCGGCGCCGATGCGGTTGAGCCGCGTCGCCAGCGCCATCGCGCCGTGCTGCGCCGCGCTGCGTTGCGCCCAGGGCTTCAGTTCCGCGAAGACGGTGGCGGCGTACGGCGAGTTGGTGCCGGTCAGAATATTCAAACCGGTAATGGCAAAGGTATCCTGTACTTCGGGCTGCGCGCGCAACTGCTTGCCGAATGCATCCGCCACCGCTTCGGTGCGCTGCATCGAGGCGCCGAGCGGAAGGGTGACGAGTCCCATCAGGTAGCCCTGATCTTCGTCCGGCATGAACCCCGTCGGCCTGGCATGCACCA
>DATLVV010000077.1:0-4469 GCA_035577165.1 Steroidobacteraceae bacterium
CGCGCGAGTACGCAAGATCCGATCGAAGCCCGGTGAAGAGACTTCCAGCGTGTAGCGGCCCTTGATCGGATCCTGGGTCTCGAGCACCTGGCTCACCGCGTGACTCACGCGGGCGCAGTCATCGACTGTGACGCCGGTGCCGGGGTTCTCGGCGCGGCAATCGATGAAAATCCGCAATACGCCGCCCTGGCCCTCCCGTGCAAACTCGATGTCGACCAATTCATAGCCCAACGCCTCGATCGGCGGCTCTAGCAGGCGCATCAAGGTGTCACGCATTCTTTGAATCCCCAATCCAAACAAAAAAGGGGACCATCGGCCCCCTCTTCAATCGACACAAAGCCCGTCAGGGCCGTCACACTCCAAGCGCGGAGCCGGAAAACCGGCCCCCCGCCGAGGGGCGCGATTATAGGCAAAGCCGACTTAGGCGTAAACCCTGATCGCTCGATCCGCGCCGTTAAACGACTGGGGCCGCATCGCTGCGGCCCCAGATCTCACTCGATGCTAAGCGTTTACCAGCGCTTCGGACCGCGCGATCCGCCGCCGCCACCGCCGCCACCGCCGCCGCCACCGGTGCGCTCTTGAGCCTCGTTCACCTTCAGCGCTCGCCCGTCGACATCGTGGCCATTCAAGGCCTGCATGGCGCGTGCAGCATCTGCGCTCGCCATTTCTACGAAGCCGAACCCGCGGGGCCGACCGGTGTCGCGATCATTGATCAACGCAACCGACTGTACGGCGCCATGCTTTTCGAACAGCGCGCGCACCGCGGACTCGTCCATTGAGAACGGGAGATTGCCAACATACATTTTCGTCATGTGAAGAATACCTACTAAAAAGAAGACTATCGGCTGGTCACTCGTGCGTTGCGATGCAAGAGCCGCGTGCCTGCCACCTGGGTCGAAGAAACCTGCTTTGTGGGTTATGGCCAAGGTGACGCCGGAGCGGCGCGGTGACCAGAAACGGACCAAGTAGAAATTCACGAACCGCGGCGGATGCTACAGCAATTTGCTGATAAATACGAATATTTTCTCTATCGCCCGGCTATCGCCGCTGCCACCAGGACAGCACCGGGGGACTCAATCGATGTCCGTTCAGGGGACCCAGCTCGGACCAACGGCCTGCCAGGCGCAGACCTGCTGCGTCGCACCATTGGGCTGCCCGGTCCATCTCGGCGCTCCCATGATTCACCATGAGGAAGATCCCCTTGGGTCCTAGATTATGTTGAATTTGTCGGACGAGCTTCTCCGACTTCAGGAGCGACAGCGACAACCGCCACGCCCAATATGGAGGCCGGCATCAAGAACGGGAACCAGGCCGTAATGATGTCCGCCGGTTCTCGAAATTCGGCATAGTCCCCGACGACAAAGCGCGCATTCGGCAGGCGGGCCATATAGCCCCTCGCGTAGTCCATCCGTGCGCAGCGCGCCGCCCTTGGGCCGAGGGGCGGCCAAGATTCGCCCGAACGCGATCCAACAGATCCAGATACTCATAGTTGCGGGTGCTGGCCGCGGCGCTGAAACCGCAATTCGACCTGTACCTGGTAACGGGAGCGCAACGCGGCTATTCTTTCGCCCTGCTCGCGGTCTACGCTGCAAAGTTCACGGGCAGGTTTTTCTTCAAACGCGCCGCGCGACCAATGTATGCGCTCAGAGACGCCGTACCAGAAGCCGTGCCGCAAGGATCTTAGACGCTGAAGCAATGAATACATTCGTCGAATGCTATGCGTGCCCAGGCACAGCGTCGAGCGCATACGCGCGTTGGCGATGCGGTTAGAGCTTTTTCTGCCCAGGTACTGGGCAACATGGGCGGGCTTGAGCGTGCTGCGCGCCATCGAACTACTACCCTTCGCGGCACAGCGGCATGTGGGCACCGCCTTGGGAAAGCTCATCCGGCGATTGCCGCTCGCCTATGTGCGCATCGCCCGCCGCAACATCGAATTGTGCCTGCCCGCGTTGTCGCCGCAGGCCCGGGACGAGTTGGTCGACCAGCACTGCCAAAGCTTGGGTATGGGATTGTGCGAGACGGCCAATACCTGGTGGGGCAGCGACCAAAAAGTGAACGCGCTCGCCGAAATCCAGGGTCTCGACAATTTACAGGCGGCGCTCGCCAAGGGCCGCGGCGCCATCATGATCGGCGGCCACTTCACCACCATTGAAATTGCCACCCGGATACTGGGCACCGTGGTGCCCTTGAACGTGCTCTACCGACCGACCAAGAACGCGGTGCTGTCGCACACCATGTTCACCAGCTTCACGCGTCACGGCAAACCCATCCCTTACGACGACATCCGCGCCATGGTCCGCGCGCTCAAGAACAACGAGGCCGTGTGGTACGCGCCGGATCAGAGCTACCGCAACAAGGGCGCCGCCATGGTCAAGTTCTTCGGAATTCCTGCCGCGACGACCACGGCGACCTCGCGTTTGGCGCGAATCTCCGGCGCAGCCGTGTTGACCTATTTTCCCGAACGCCTGCCCGGCAACGCGGGGTATCGTGTGGTGATCGGGGCGGCGCTCGAGGCTTTTCCGGGAACCGATATAGTCCGCGATGTTGAGCGCTTCAACCGCTTGCTGGAAGCGCAGATCCGCCGCGTCCCCGAGCAATATCTGTGGGTGCATCGGCGCTTCAAAGGCCTCGACGGCGACTACCCGGATTACTACGGCCGCGACGCGCGCAAGCGCGCGCCCGTGTCCGCTTCCAAACAGACGTCCTCTGACTGAGGCATTCCCGCGGGATCTTGCTCAGACGTGCAATTCCTCGCGGTGCTTCGCTTTCAGCACGAGCCCATAGATCAAACCGGCAATCAGCCAGGTCGAACCGACTTTCACGGCCAGGGCGCTCATGCCTGAAAACACGGCGAGCACCACCGCCATTCCGCACACCGGCACTAGCCAGTGCCGACCCCACTGGGTGGAGCGCCGTTTGACGCCGAAATAAACCAGGACGGAGATGTGCAGAAACAGAAATCCGCTCAGGGCGCCGAAGTTGACGATCGATGCCAGGTCGTCGAGCCGCTTTTTCATGAATAGAGCCACCGCCAGCGATAGCGCGGCGGTGACCAGCATGGCCGTGTACGGCGTGTGGTAGCGCGGATGCACTCGCGCCAATACCCGCGGCAGCTGCCGATCACGGCCCATGGCGAAGACCACGCGCGCCACGCCGACCTGCATCGGCAACGCGTTCGACAGTCCGACGATGCCGGCATAGGACCAAGCCAGCACCACCGCAGTCCAGGGCCCCGTGGCCCACGCCGCCAATTCATAGACGGCTGCCGCCGGATCCTTGATCGCAATTCCAGGCAGTAGATTGCCGAGCACCCATGTGACCGCGACGAAGAACACCGCCGATAAGACCAGTACGGCAATGATGGCCCGGCCGACGACGCGCCGATCGCCGCCCTCCACCTCTTCTGCAAGCGTCGACACGGCATCGAAACCCAGAAACGACATGATGCAGATGGACGTGGCGCTGAACACCTTGCCGGCATCGAAACTCGCGGCATCGAACAAAGGCTTGGTCGTCAGCGATCCGTTGCCTTTGCCGGCATACAAGGCTATTACGCCCAGTATCAGAAATCCGACCATGATAATGACCTGCAGCGCGACCGCCGCGAAGTTGGCCCGCGAGGTGACGGTAATGCCGAACCAATTGACGGCCGTCGTCATCGCCACCATCGAGACTATCCAGATGCCGCGGTCGATGCCGGGCAGCAGCGACTCCAAGGCCACGGCAATCAGCACGTAGAGGAATGCCGGAATGAGCAGGTAATCCAGCAGAATCATCCAGCCTGCAATGAACCCTGGAAAGGCGCCCAAGGATTGACGTGCAAATCCGTAAACCGACCCCGCTGTCGGCAGCGTTTCGGTCATCGTGGCGTAGCTTTGCGCCGTGAAGTACATGCATACCGCCCCCAGCACATAGGCGAGCACAATCAAGCCGTTCGATTCGCTCCATACGAAGCCAAGCGTGCTGAAAGGCGCGAACGGCGCGATATAGGCGAGACCGTAAAGAACAAGATCCCAATACCGCAGGGAGCGTTTGAGGTTGGCCGCACCGACTGCGCCGCCGGCGGTGAGCGCGGCCTCAGTGGCCATCGAAGGAGTGGGAGCGAATACTGAACCGCCGGGTGCTCATCGTCCCACGATAGCCATCGGCCCGCGCCGCGTCCATGCATACTTGGCGCCGGGTCTCATAATGTTACCCAATGCCGGGTATTTCGCGCCTACGGCCAGGTATATTGTCCGCATGAATGCCGCGCAACTTGCCTTCTATGTCGCCATCGGCCTGGCCGGCGTGGCCTTTGTCATCGGCGCCATCATCGCGGCCCGGCGCAGCGCGACGGTGCGCCGGCCCACGCTGCTCGAACTCGTCATCGGATTTGTCACCGATTTCTTCGACACTTTGGGAATCGGCTCATTTGCGCCCACCACCGCGATATACAAATTTACCCGTATCGTTCCCGATGAGCTGATTCC
>DATLVV010000078.1:0-9637 GCA_035577165.1 Steroidobacteraceae bacterium
CCGGTCATGTCTCCCTGCACCGTGCGCTGGCCGTCGATATAGACCCCGTCCGTGGTCGTGAGGCCGGGGGTGAAGCCGCTCATCTTGGTCAGATGTGCGAGCATGCGCGCCGTCGTGGTCTTGCCGTTGGTGCCGGTGACGGCCGCAATCGGCACGCGCGCGGCGGTGCCCGGCGGAAACAGCATGTTGACCACCGGCGCGGCCACATCCCGCCCCTTGCCTTCGCTCGGCGCCACATGCATGCGAAATCCGGGTGCGGCGTTCACTTCGCAAATGCCACCGCCGATCGTCCGGTAGCTCTCGGTGATGTCCTTGGAGAGAAAATCGACCCCGCCGACGTCGAGGCCGATGGCACGCACCGCGCGTTCGGCCATTTCACGGTTGTCGGGGTGGATCACGTCGGTCACGTCGGTTGCCGTGCCGCCGGTGGACAGATTCGCGGTGGACCGCAGGTAGACGATGCGGCCGGGTTCCGGAATCGAATCGGCGTTAAGGCTTGCGCGCTCGAGCATTTTTTGCGCCTGCGCATCGAGTTCCAGGCGCGTCAGTACCTTCTCGTGTCCGACTCCGCGGCGCGGATCCTGATTCACGATGTCGATCAATTCCACGATGGTGTGGCGGCCATCGCCGACCACATGCCCCGGCGTGCGCCGGGTGGCGGCCACCAATTCGCCGTTGACCACCAGCAGGCGATGATCGTCGCCCTCGAGAAAGGTTTCGACGATCACCGAGCGCGAATGCTCGCGAGCCACGGCAAAGCCCTGCGACACTTCTTCGTCGCTGGTCAGCCGGATGGAAATGCCCCGGCCATGATTGCCGTTGTAAGGCTTGGTCACCACGGGAAATCCGATGCGCTGCGCTGCGCGCACCGCCTGCCGTTCGCTTTGCACGAGTTCCTGTTTGGGTACCGGCAGTCCGAGCGTCGCCAGAATCTTGTTGGTCTCCTCCTTGTCGCTGGCCAATTCGACCGCAATGTGCGAGGTGCGGCTGGTCACCGTCGCTTGGATGCGCTGCTGGAATTTTCCATGGCCCAGCTGCACCAATGATTGTTCATTGAGGCGCAGCCAGGGGATGTCGTGCCGCTCGGCGGCGCGCACCAGCGCTGCCGTCGAGGGCCCCAGCGCGCGGCGCTGCGCGAAGCGGATGAACTCATCGCGTGCTTCCTGCCAACTCCAGTCGTCGGGGACCGAGTCGGCCGGCCGGATGGCCGCGGGCAGGAGCGAACACAGCAAGCGCAGTCCAAGGTCGCCTGCGGCGATGCCCTCGTCGCGCTGCGCGTATTCATAAACCACGGTATAGACACCGGGCCGTCCGGCGGAGCGCGTCTTGCCGAATGTGACTTCCTCGCCCGCCATGTTCTGCAGTTCGATGGCCACATGCTCGAGCACATGACCCAGCCACGTGCCGTCATCCTCGCGCATGCGCCGAAAAAAACCACCCGGCTCCCGATACGAACACCCATGCTCCGAGAGGCCGGGTAAAGCGGTCGCCAGCGCGTCGACGAACCCGTGACCCAGACGGCCCGTGGGCCAGGCTTCGAGCGCACCCAAGTCGAGTTCCAAGCGGATGACGGGAAAGCGCGCGTATAGGGACGGACCCACATAGACGGAACGATCAACAATGCGCATGGGCGTTGCTCCGCCGCGCTACGCGGCCTCGCTATTCTTTTACCTGACCCAAGCCGCCGGGGGCGGCCAGTCGTGTATGCAGGTTGAATGTGGCACCAGCGACCAGAATGTGCAACCGCAGACCGAGTATGCAGACGGGCTGGCCCTCTTCCACTTCGCTGATGGACGAATAGGAGGCTTCGGAGGCGTCCACGACCGTCACCCCGCCGCTACCCTCGACCTCGATGGTCTCATCCGGGCCGATGAATGCGGCGGTGTCTTCATCGAGTCCGATCCCCACGGCAAACGGGTTGTAGGCCAGGGCCGTAATCAAACGGCCCAGCCGGTCGCGCTGCCGGAAGTGCTGGTCAATGATGAATCGATTGGTGAGACCCAAACCCGGCGCCAGCCGCACGCTGCCTGAGATCACCGAGGAGCCTTCATCGCCAAACGCAATCATGTGCTCGCTCAGGATACTGGCGCCGGCGCTGGTGCCGCCCACCGTGACCCCGTGGGCGTTGCGCGTGCGAATGAGCTTCGCCACCGGCGTGCCGCCCAGCAGCGTGGTGAGGCGCAATTGATTGCCGCCGGTGAAGAAGATGCCGGTCGCCTCCTCGAGCCGCCGCAATCTGCCGGGCTCCAGGCAATCCCGGCGGGTGTCGAAATCCATCACGGTTACCTCGGCCGCGCCCAGCTTCTTGAAGAGTGTTTCGTAGCGCGGCCCGGTTTCGTGCATTCGGCTCGCCGTCGGTATCACCACGATATTGGCATTGGCCCCGCCGGAGACTCGAATGAAGCGTTCCAGGATGTGGCGGTCGTTTTCCTTGTTCTCGGCGCCGCCGATGGGGATGATCCAGCCGCGAGTCTCGCCTTGGGGAATTTTGCTTGGCATTTAAACTTAGTCGCCTCCTACGGCACTGGGTTTCAGCCCGTGTAGCGCGAATAATGACGGTTTGCGCGCCGTCTGTCGCGCCCAATACGTCGCAATATCGGATTCCATCCGGTCCGCGATGCGCCGGAACGGCGACAATTGCGGATATAATCGGCTGCGGCTATAACCCGAGGACCCGAGAATCCGAGCTGACGTGATCCTGCAGTCCACCATTACCTGTCCCGGCTGCGGTCACGCGCAAAGCGAGATCATGCCGACGGACGCCTGCCAGTACTACTACGAGTGCCAGGGTTGCCGCACGCTGCTACGGCCCAAGCCCGGGCATTGCTGCGTGTTCTGCTCCTACGGCACCGTCGCCTGCCCGCCCGTCCAAGCGGCAAAATCCTGCTGCGCAAACGCGGCGCACTAATCCGAAGCGTGCGTCTTCGGAGCCTCTTGTGCAAATGCGCGCTGCTCCTCGCGAGCGTGCCTGCGTCGAGCGCAGAGCTCTTCTATATGGATCACGATCCCTATACCGGCCAATTCGTGGGTCCGATCGGCCCCCTGGTGGTGTCCGGCGAAATCATCCCCGGGGACTACGAGCGTCTTCTGACCAAAATACTGGAGGACCAGAATCGTTTTTTGTCGCAGAACAAGATCATCCTGGCCTCGGACGGGGGCGATGTGGCGGAAGCGCTGAAAATCGCGCGGCTGGTCAAATCCTTGTTCACTGACATCGTCGTGGGTCCTTTGACAGGGCGTTGCGTCAGCGCCTGTTTCTTCATCTTTGCGGCTGCCGGCCAGCGGGAAGCCGACGGGGAAAAATTGATCGGAATCAATCGCCCCTTTATCGCTGTTGCGGACGCGGCCGTTGCGCCGGACGCGGCGGCGGCGCCGCCCAAGACTGCGACGCTTGCCGAGGGCCGAGCCTTGAGCCAGGTGCGAGCGTTTTTGCAGGACAATGCCGTGCCGGGTTATCTGGTGGAGGAAATGTTCCGGCGCGCATCGGATGATGCGTACTGGCTTTCCGCCGAAGACGAAAGGAATCTCGGTTATCGGTCGGCTTGGCTCGACCAGTATCTACGGGCCAAGTGCGCCTGGGACGGCCAGATCGAACGCGACGTGTACGCCGGCAAAAGACCCGTCGACGACCTGAAGCCAATGTTGAAGTGCCGCGATCGAGTGACGCAGGATGCAGCCCGTCAGGCGTTGCGACAGGCCGCCAAGGAAAAATCACCCCGCAAACCGGGGCTCACTGATGGTCCCGCGGAATCGGTTCCTCCCAGGTCCGTGTCCGAATGACCGCACCGTCCCGGAGCAGGGTCCGCGTGTACTTGTAGAAGAAGGTTTGTGCATCGCTCGAGACGTCGAGCCGTCCGCGCCAGGTCAGCACGTGATCCTTCAGCGCCTGGATGTACTCCGAATCTCCCTGCACGCGCGCCACGTCCGGGTGCGCGTCATCGACGTCATAGGTGAGCTTTTCCGAATGATCAAAGCGTCCCCAGGGATAGGACACGGCGGTCTTACCCTGCCAAATCACCGTGCTGCGTTGCCTGGCTTCATCGCGCTGCACCGTCCACTCGCCGGGCCACGCGGCGCCGCCGCCGCCGATCCCGGTGATCCCTGCGGGCGCATCGACCGGTTCGGATGCGGCCAATGCCGGTGGCGCCGGGCCATGCACCGGCACCCGCGGCAGGGTGACGCGGGAAGCCGCGTCGCCGCCCAGCACCACGGAGGTCGTCATGGGGTAGGGCGTGGGCCAATTCATGGGCCATAGCGCATTGGACACGGCGATGCGGATGCGGTGACCCTTGGGGAATACCCAGGAGGCCAGATGCAAATCCAGTGACAGGGGATATACCTGGCCGGGCACCAGGTCCTCGGGCGTGGTCATTGAATCGCGTTGCGCGCCGTTGATGCCGGCGCCGGTGACCAGGGTCACGCGCCCATCCGGTGCCACATCGGACAGGCGCACGAACCAATCAGCCAAGCGCGCGTCAGCCGCAACCCGCAGGTTGATATGCGGTAGACCCAGAATCGCCACCTCGTCGGCAAGCGCCGGCGAGTCGTAGATCAGACTGAAAGCATCCACCGGCCTTTGGTCGGTCAGCAATTCTCCCCACCAGAAGCCCGCCTCGACCCCGATGCTGGGAACGTAGCGCAGCAGATCACGGCCCGCGCCGGCCGCGTCCGCTGCAAGTCGATGCTCCGGTTGTAAATACAAGGTCAGCGGCGTCAGGCCGGCGGGCGGCCAGGTTTCTGCGCGCCATTCACCGGGGACGTCCTGCGACCGCGATTCGGGCGCATGCCAGTGCTGTTGATAAATGACGACCCGCGGATCCTTGAGCACCCCGGTGTCGCGTCCCTTGAGCCAGTAGTCGAACCATCTCACGGCCTGATCGCGCCACTCGTAGGAGGGACCGTAGTCGCTGCCGTTCGGGAAGCCGTGATTCCACGGACCGATCCAGGCTTTCAATGGGGCTTTTACTTTTTCCAGCATGCGCGGAATGCTGTCGCGATAGCCATCCTGCATGCCGCCGATCAAAAAGGCCGGCACCTGCAGCGTCTCGATCGGCCGCAGCGGCGCGCGCCAGAATGCGCCGTCGCGCTGATGCTTCATGTAATTCAATGACCACGGCGCCGAATCCATGCGCGGGCCGATCACCGACCCGTCCAGACTGAAATCCGGCGCGCCGGGTCGGCCCTGGTCCAAATCCATCGTGAGTTCGAATTCATCGACGTGAAACACGCCGTCGATGTAGTGCACGTCCTCTTTGAACAACTCCTCGGTGGCTGCGACGGCGAGAATGGCCTTCAGCGCAGGCGGCTTTCTCAGCGCCATCTGGATGGAGTTGAACCCGCCCCAGGAAATTCCGAGCATGCCGACCTTGCCGTTCGACCAGGGCTGGCGGGCCAGCCAGGCAATGACTTCCTCGGCATCCTGCTGCTCCTGCGCCGAGTACTCGCGTTCGGGCGGCGTGCCCTGGCTCGCGCCGAAACCGCGGATGTCCACGCGCGCGCCGACAAAACCGCGCTTCGCGAAGTAAGTATGCGTGCCGTAGTCACGGGCAGCTTCATCGTCGTCCTTGCGATAAGGCAGGTACTCGAGCAGCGCGGGAACGCGCTCGCCCGACTGGAGCTTGGCCGGCATATAGAGAGTGACCGCGAGGCGCACGCCGTCCTTCATGGGAATCCATGATTTCTCGAGACGCACACCATAGGTCGGGGCCGACGGGGGAATGGCGGCGCATGCCATCGAGAGAGCCAGGGATATGAGCCACAGAGCGACGAACCGGATCGGCATCCAACACCCCCGAAAAAAGCAAGCGTAGCAATATACGCCATGCGATCGGGGCAGCTAGGCTCCTAGGCGCAGTCGGCTAGATCTTCGTCGTCGGGCTCGGCGAACATGGGATTTTCGCCGGCAATCTGCCGGCCCATGAACGCAATCTTGTCCCATTGGTCGGCTTGCAGGAGGTCGCGATCGCGAGCCAATTTCTGCACCACGTCCAGGAATGCCGTGCGGTTGGTGGCGGCAGCCGAGTAGTATAACTCGAGCAGTTTCATGCGCAGGTCCTGGCGGTCGGGCTCGCGCTCGATGGCGAGCTTCAAGACGTCCGCAAGGTTGGTGCGCCGTTCCTTCACGACCGCGGTTTCGTTGAGCACACTCGGCATCTGCACATGCTGCGCAGTCAAATCGAGATCGAGGAAATTGTAATCCAGGCGCGTCGTATCCACGCGCAGGTTGACGGTCTTGGCCAGCAGATTGACGGTGGTGTCGTGCGCGACCTCCATGTGTTCGGCCGGCTCGTCGGGCAGCACCGGCAGTGCGGGCTGGGTAACCTCATCGGCCGCGACTTCGGTCGTGACTTCGGTTGCGACTTCGGTTGCGACTGTGGGAAGGCCCGGGACAGCCTCGGGGCTGTCGGCTGCGGACGGCGGAGCAGCTGCCGTGAGATCGAGAGCGCTGCCGGCTGCAGTATCAGCGCCGTCCATTGCGCGATTGAGCGGTGCGTTCGGCGTCGGCACACGGCGCCGCCGTATAAATACGGCGGCCAAGGCTGCCGCCAGCGCGCCAAGGCCGGCGATGACCGTAACCAGCCCGGTGTAGGCGGGTTTGGCCTGCGCGGGGGGCGCGCCGCTCGCGACGATGAGGGGAGCGGGGGCAACCGGCTTCACTTCGCGTGCAGCCTGGCGTTGCATGGCGAACAGTTGTTCGCGCTCGCTGTGGAGTACTGCCTGCATTTCGCTCAGTTCTTTTTCCAAGGACTGAACCCGATGATCCAGCCGCGCGGTGGCCAGGGATTCGGCGGCTTCGCCTGCGACCGGAGTCGCAACAGGCGCCGCGACGACCGGCGCTGCGGCGGTGGGCGCTGCGGCGGTGGGCGCTTGGCTGGTGGCGTTCGCCGCGACCGGCGCTGCGGTTGCTACGGTTGCTGCGGCGACGTTCGCCGTGGGCGCCTTGCGCCAAGCCGACATCTGAGCGTGAATTTCGCGCTTGGCCTCGGCCTTGGAAATGGCCGCGACATCGGCATGCGAGGGGATGGTGAGCACGGCGCCGCGGTGCAGCCGGTTGATGTTGCCGTCAAAGGCGCTGGGATTGGCGCGGAAAATGGCGAGCATCATTCTCTGCAGGTCGGACTCCGATCGCTCTCCCACACGCCACGCAATGCCGCGCAGTGTGGCCTTCGCACCGACCTTGATATGGGTGGTCTTGCGTTCGGCGGCCGGCTCGACCGCCGGAGTCGCCGTGGCCTCGGGAGCTGCCGTAGCGACTGGAGCCGCCGTAGCGACTGGAGCCGGCGTGGCCACTGGAGCCGCTACCATGGGGGCTGCCGCGATAACCGGTGCCGCCGCCGCGGGCGTCGGTGCGACTGAAAAGCCAGCAGGATCGAGCAGCAGGGTGTACTGACGGACCAGTTGTCCGGTGCGCCAGTTCAGGTCAACCAAAATGTTGACCACGGGTTCGGTGAAGGATTCGGTGGATCGGAGCGAGAGCACCGGCCGCCCCTGACTGTCCTGAGTTACCTTGAAGGTCGTCGATGCCAGGAACGCCGGCCGGTCGGCGCCGAAGCGCGCGAACGTCTCGCGATTGGCCAGGGCCGCCTTGAGATCCGCCAGCTCGAGGGCGGTGGCGCCTACGATGTCGATCTCTGCGGCGAGGCGCTCATTGAGTGCCGAGTCGACATGGACGTCGCCCAGCCCAAGCGCCTGCGCTGCGCCCGGCATTGCGAGAGCCATCATCCACACCAACGGGTTCTTCCCGCTCGACATCGTCTACTCCAAGGTACTGCTTGAACACTTCGACTCTGCAGCCGAGGCGGTACCCATCGCACACCATGGACCTACCTAGTGCAAATCCTATGCGACAGAATCTGCCCTTGGATATAGCAGTATTCAAAGACTTCGACGCAGTTCACGCATGTTTCCCAGGCTGGGCGACACGCCACAATCGGGCGCGCGGTTCAGGGCGCATCCTGGTCCCACATGTGATCGAGTTGCTGTTTCTGGGTCTGTTTGAATGCTTCCCGGGCGGCGTCCGCGTCCGGGCCCGGCGGTGGCTTGGGCCACAGTGAGAAGTCCCGGTAGGCGGCGCGCTGCGGCTTGCCGTGCATGGCTTCCAGGCCCGCCTGAATCTCGAACAGCACCCCGCGGGAGAGCGCCCACTCATGTTCGTTCGGCTGGTACATGGTCCCCACGGGATAGTCGAGGTAGGGCGTGCGCGTCTGTTCGATATGGTTGCCGAGGATGTGGGCGACAATCTTGCCGGCGGTGAATTGCAGCATGCGTTGATTGCTTTTCTGGAAGGCGGCCAGGTCTTGAATATATAGCCGCCCCGGATAAACGCTGTCGCCGGTGAACAGGATTCCCGTTTGACGGTCGTAGAGCGCGACCCCGGCCGCGTCATGGCCGGGTATCGCCAGCGCATCGATGATGCGATTGCCGAGGTCCACCGCACCCGGATCATCCGGCCAGTGCGCGATTGCGTAAAATTTCTGATTCGCCTCCACCGTGGCCGCAACGAAGGTCACGGGCATGGCCGAATCGTTGAGCGCCTGCAGCTCGGCGTCGCCGGCCACGTGATCCGAATGCGAATGCGTGTGCGCGATCAGCAGCGGCACCACCGTGCGGTTGTTACGCGTCAGCCAGCGGTGCACTGTCGACTGCACTTGCGGCGCAATGTTGCCGCGCCGTGATCCGGTGTCCAGCAGCAGTGCGCGCTCGGCGCCGAACAACAGGAATACGAACGGTTTTTCGTAGTCGGTGCAGCCGGATTGACGCAGCAGGTACAGATCCGGGTTGTACTCGTGGATCTGCCATTCGGGCATCTGCATGCATTTGGGGCCGCCGGTATTCCACGCGAGGGGCAGGGTTCCGGAACGCACGTGGCCGCCATCGGGCTGTGCGGCCTGTGCCCCCACGAGGCGCGGCCAACCGCAGGCGAGCAGCAGCATCAGCGCGTATGACGGGGTCTTGAGGTGCGTCATTTGCTTGGTTCTCCATATTTCAGTAGAATGGAATTGCCATATTTATTTCTGTAGGAATATCATGCCTCGCCCCTCGATCCACAGCAAACCCGAGCCGCGCCGAGTGCTGACCGGTGCGGTGTTGCGCGCATCGGCGCTGCTGGAAATCACCCAATCCTGCCTCGCGCAAATACTCGGATTGAGCCCCTCGACCGTGTCGCGCATGGCGAACGGAACTTATACCTTGGACACTCAGAAGAAGGAATGGGAACTGGGCGCCTTGTTCGTACGATTGTTCCGCTCGCTCGACGCCCTGATCGGCTCGAACGATGCCGCGGCTCGCGGCTGGCTCCATGGACGAAATCAAGGGCTGGTGGGCCGGCCGATCGATCTGATTCAGAACACTGAGGGCTTGGTTCGTGTCGTCCAATATTTGGACTCCGCGCGCGGTCGAATCTGAGGCCCTGCGGGCGCGGCGGCGCCTGTGGCGAGCGGTCGAAGCGCAGCACATCGCCTCGACCTTGCGGCTGGTGGCGAGTGTCGACGAGCAAATGCTGCTCGAGAAGCTGCTCGAGCAGAGCAAGCCGCCGCTGCCCCCGGAGGTGAGCGGACTGCACTATCTCCTGGCGACCCCGTTTCGCTATACATCGCCGGTGGGATCGCGTTTCCGCTCTCCCGCCGAATCGGGCATC
>DATLVV010000079.1:0-11001 GCA_035577165.1 Steroidobacteraceae bacterium
GTTGCCGGCGCGGATGGTGACGATGCGCTCCCAGAACGCGTCCTGTCGCGCCGTGACCAGCGCGCCGGCGACGACGTCGCTATGGCCGTTGAGATACTTGGTCGCCGAATGCATGACGATGTCGGCGCCGAACTCGATCGGGCGCACCAAGATCGGGGTCGCGACCGTGTTGTCGACGATCAACGGCATATGATGCCGATGCGCAACGTCGGCAAGCGCTTCGAGATCGCAGACATTGCCGGCGGGATTGCCGACCGTTTCGCAAAACACCGCACGGGTGTCGTCGTCGATCAACGCCTCGATATCGGCGGCGCGGTCGGATGGCGCGAATTTCACCTGCACGCCCATCCCCGGCAGGATGTGCGCGAACAGGGTGTAAGTCGTGCCGTAGAGTTGCGGTACCGAGACGATGTTGCGGCCCATGGCCGTGACGTTGAGCGCCGCGTAGTACAGCGCCGTTTGTCCGGAGGCGACGCTCAAGGCTCCAACGCCGCCTTCGAGTTCATTGACGCGCTGTTCGAGAATATCGGTGGTCGGGTTGGCGATGCGGGTATATCGATACCCCGGCACTTCCAGATTGAACAGCGCGGCACCGTGCTCGGCGCTGTCGAAAGAGTACGCGGCCGTCTGGTAGATCGGCACGGCCACGGCCTTGGTCGCCGGGTCGCAGTCGAAACCACCGTGAATCGCGATTGTTTCTCGCTTCATGGGTGCGGATTGTTGGTAGTGAAAGTGCGAACAGTGTAACTCGAACCCCCTTGCGAGTCGTGGTACGGTTCGCAATTCCTATGACACTACCCCCGGAAGCGAATTCGAAAATCGCCCGCGAGGCGTGGATCCGCGCCCTGGAGCGGACTGCGTCCATCGACAGTGCCGGGATCACTTTGCCGGTGTTGATCGACAGGCTGGGGCGTCAATTCGGCGCGGCGCCCGCGCTCGTGTCCCGCGAAGCCACCTTGAGCTATGGGGAACTCGCAATCCGCTGCCATCAATATGCGCGGTGGGGCCTTGCCCAGGGTTTCCAAATAGGGGACACCGTCTGCTTGATGATGGCGAATTGCGCCGAGTACATGGCGATCTGGCTCGGCCTCTCGCGCATCGGCGCCATCGCCGCGCTCATCAACAATAATCTGGCGGGCGAGGCTCTGGTGCATTCGATCAACATCGTCGCGCCGCGGGCCCTGATCGTCGACGCCGAGCTCGCGCCGCGGCTGACGGCGGTCCGCGCCCGGCTGCCGGCCGGCCTGATTTGCCGGGTCCATGGGCGCAGCGGCGAGGATGTGCCGGCCCTGGCGCCCGAACTCGATCGCTTCGCGGGCGATGAAGTGCCAGAGTCAGAATGCGTGTCGCCGCCGATCGCAGCGACCGCGCTTTATATCTATACCTCGGGCACCACCGGACTGCCCAAAGCGGCCAAGGTGAGCCACTACCGGGTCATGCAATGGAGCCATTGGTTCGCGGGCTTGCTGAACACTCAACCGAGCGATCGCATGTTCAACTGTCTGCCGCTCTACCACAGCGTCGGCGGGGTGGTCGCGACCGGCGCCACCTTGGTGGGCGGCGGCGCGGTGGTGATTCGCCCGCGGTTCTCGGCCACGGATTTCTGGCGCGACGTGCGCGACGAACGCTGCACCTTGTTCCAGTACATCGGCGAGCTGTGCCGATATCTGGTCAATGCGCCCCGCCAGGAAATCGAAACCTCCCACTCGCTGCGCATCGCCTGCGGCAACGGGCTGCGGCCCGAGGTGTGGGACCCCTTCCAGAGCCGCTTCAAGATTCCGCGAATTCTCGAGTACTACGCGTCGACCGAAGGCAATTTCTCGCTTTACAACTGCGAGGGGCGCGTCGGCGCCATCGGCAAGATACCGTCGTTCCTCGCGCACCGGCTGCCCGTGGCATTGCTGCGCTTCGACGTCGAACGCGGCGAGCCGTGGCGCAACGGCGACGGATTCTGCGAACGCTGCGGGCCCAACGAAGTGGGTGAGGCCGTCGGGCTGATTCCCGGCGCCGGTCAGGACCTTGCCGGACGATTCGAGGGGTATGCGGATGCCGAGGCTTCAGCGCGCAAGGTGTTGCGCAACGTGTTCAAAGACGGCGACGCGTGGTATCGCACCGGCGACCTGATGCGCCGCGATGCAGCCGGCTTCTACTACTTCGTGGACCGCGTCGGCGAAACCTATCGCTGGAAGGGCGAGAACGTCTCGACCGCGGAAGTCCTGACGGCGCTCACCGCGATCCGCGGTGTGCTTGACGGGGTGGTCTATGGGGTTGCGGTGCCGGGCGCAGACGGCCGCGCGGGCATGGCCGCCCTGGTGGTGGATGCGACCTTCGATGTCGCGGCGTTCCGCGAAGAGACTGCGCGGCGGCTGCCGGCTTATTCGCGGCCCGTGTTTCTGCGCCTGCTGCCGGTCATCGAGTCCACCGGCACCTTCAAGCCGCGCAAGCAGGACCTGATGCGGGCGGGGTTCGATCCGGCGCGCATCAAGGACACGCTGTATTTCGACGATGCGCGGTCGCAGGCCTATGTCGTCCTCGACGCCGCGCTGTACGCGGCAATCTCGGCCGGAGGCGTGCGTATCTAGGGGCGCACCAGCTTGCCGGCGGCCGTGAATTCCAAGGAGGGCACGAAGCGCAGCATGGCCGGAACCTTGTGGGCCGCCAGAGTGCGGCGGCAGGCCTCGAGCAAATCGTTCTTGACCAGATCCGGCGTGTCGAAGGCGGCCGGGCTCGCAGGATCGGCGAGCACCACGTCGGCAACCACCACCGCGCCGGTGATGGGATTGCGGCGTGCGCGCACCAGCGACATGCGCACCCGAGGATCGGCGTTCAGCACCGATTCCACTTCTTCGGGATAGACCTTGAGGCCGCCGACGTTGATGACACCGCCGATTCGGCCCCTGAAGTAATAGCGTCCGTCCTCGAGCTCCACCATGTCGCCGGTGTCCACGTAACCGTCATCGCTCATGAGAAGAGCGGGGGCGGTTCCGAGATAGCGGGCGGCGTTGCGTCGCGAGCGAATTCGCAGCGTGTGGTCCACGACCTTGAGCTCGATGTCGCCGGAGGGCTCGTCGATGAACGCCGTGGGAAATCCTGCGAGCCCATCGTTCACGTCGAAGGCAACGCCCGCCTCGGTCGAGGCAAACGCATGGGCGATGCGCGCCTGCGGGTAGACCGCGCGCAGGTGGTCGAGCACGGCCTGATCGGCCACTTCGCCCGACAGCCTGACGTACTGCGGCTTCAGGAGCGCGGCCTCGCCGCTCATGAGCGCGCGGCGCCAGTGCGAGGGGGTCCCTGAGATGTGCGTGACTCCGGCCGCCGCGGCACGCGCGAGAAACTCGACCGTGGCTTCGCCCGGGCTCGAGAGCACCAGGGGTGAGCCCGACAACACGGCGCGCAAATAAATCTGCAGTCCGCCATAGCGGCGAATGTCGTAGAACGTGCTCCAAATCGATGCGCCGCCGGTTGGCGGCTGGGTCGGCAGAGAGCCGCCCAGGGAGTGCAGGGTATGCACGACCAGCTTCGGCGTGCCGGTGGTTCCGGAGGTCAACAAAATCCATTCCGTGCTTTCGCTCGCCCGACGCACGATGGGGCCTTGGATGGGACGCGGCGCGGCCGGGTAGGGCGCCGCGGATACGGACGCCGCCGTCAATGCCGCGGCCGTCGCGGCGTCCAAACCCGAGTCGACGACGATGGCATCGGCCTGCGCAGTGGCGGCGACGCCGGCGAGCTGCTGCGGCGTCAAATCGGGGGTGCACAGCACCAGGCGCCGTGCCACGCCGTCGAGTTCGATCAGCGCAAGCGCCGTCGGCAATTGCTCGCCGGTTGCGAGGAGCACCGAGCGGCCGCGAAGCGATTCGAGCGCCGTGCCGAAGATAGAGCCGCCGGCCAATTCGGCCACGGCAATCACGGCGCCGCGACCGTGAAATTCGCCACGAATCGCCGTGCCCGCCGGTGCAATGGATTGCCAGAGACTGCTCATCTGAATAATTCTAGGCAACCTAGGGTGCCGCGGCAATTGCGCAGGTCGGATCCAACAATAATTCGCCGGCCGGACCCATTATTCCTAGATCGGCGCCGCTTCGGAAACTTCCAGCAGCGCATTGGCGAGCGGTATTTGCGCTAGAAGCGAGGTGCCGCCGGCGGACGAGCTGCGGATGTCCAAGCGTCCGCCGAGAGCGCGAACGCGATGGCGCATGGAGGCAATGCCATGCGAACCGACGGCCGTGAGCCGGCCGGCGGGGATGCCCTTGCCGTCGTCCGAAATCTGCATGACGATTTTTTCCGCATTGATGTTCAGGGTGATGTCCATCGATGTCGCAGCCGAATGCTTCAGGATATTCGTGAAGGCCTCTTGAGCAATGCGGAACAAGGCGATGGCAGCCTCGGAATTGAACTTGGGCTCGTCGTCCGGATACGACTCGATGCACTTGAGTCCCGCCCTGCCGCAGGTCTCCTTCAACTGCCAGCGCAGCGCGGCGAACAAGCCGATATCGTCCAACAGGGTGGGACGCAGCTCGTCGATGATGCGCCGCTTCAGATCGACGCCGGCCGACAGATTTTGCTGCACCCGGTGCAGGCGCTGTTTGAGGTCTGGGTTGTCGCCGCTGAGATGTTGTTCGGCCCAGGAAATATCCATGCGCGCGCCGACCAGCAGCCCGCCGAGCTCGTCATGCAACTCACGCGCGAGGCTTGCCTTCTCGCGCTCGGCGACGCTTTGTAGATGTGTCGACAGCTCGACGAGTTCGCGGTTGCGCTCCTCGGCCTCGCGCTCGAGCTGCAGTTTCTGATCGCGCAGCTCCGCCGTCTGCAGGGTCCGGCGCCGCATATCCATGTACACCAGGCGCGCGGCGACGCCCACCAGCAGCATGTTGAATATCGTTCCGGCGACGGTGACCCAACGCGCCAGAACCAGGGACTGCGCCCAGTGTGCCTCGGCGGCGTTGTGTTCCTCGGATTCCCGGTACCGCAACTGTTCCAGGACGTCGTTGATGGCCTCACCGGTATCGGCGCCCAGGCTGGTTCTGACCAGTGCGATTGCCGAGGCGGTGCCTTGCGTTTTCTGTATCGTGACCAGCATCGACAGGTCGGCGAGGCGCTTGCCGATCAACACATGCAAGGTGCGCACATCGGGGAGATTGGCTTCGGAGCCCTGGTAGACCACCCGCACTCGCTCCAGCCGGGGTTCCACCTCGGCGACGATCCTGTCGTAGTTCTTGAGGAATTTCTCATCGCCGGTCAACAAGAAGCCACGCTGGGTGGCGACCGATCGGGCGATCGACGATTGCAGCTCATCGATGGCGAGTTCGCGAACCGCGGACTCCTGCAGCCGCCCGCTCGCCTTTTGCAGCCGCTGCTGCCCGGCGCCCGTCAAGAAAAACAATGCGGCCAGGAAACCGACGATGAGAAAGGGCGGCACGGCCACGTACCAACGGCCCAAACCCTCCAGCGCCTCGCCGAGGATGTCCACGCGTTTCATGACTCACTGTAGCCGAAATCACGTGAAACGCGAATGTCGCGGGAGGGGGATCAGTACACGGCCAGGGTCACCGTATCGGTCAGATCTTCGGTGGGGAAATCGACCGGAAATGCGATCACCGGTACCCGCTCCCGGCCGACGAGCCATGCTTCGAACGCCTCGAGGGGCATGGGTTTGGCATATAAGTACCCTTGTCCAACATCGCAGCCGAACTCGCGCAGGCGGGTCGCCGCCGCTTCAGTCTCGATGCCTTCGGCGACCACCTTGAGGCCCAGGCCGTGGCCCATGTCGATGGCGGAGCGCACCACGGGTGCGAACTCCGGATCCGATTCCAGCCCCTGCACGAAACTGCGATCGATTTTGACCTCGTGGACCGGCATGCGCGCGAGATGGCTGAGGGAGGAATAGCCGGTGCCGAAATCGTCTATGGACAGGCTCACCCCGAGAGCGGAAATGGCGTCGAGCATGCGCAGCGCGCGGGTGGGATCCTCGATGAAACCGCTCTCGGTGAGTTCCACGGTCAAGAGCTGCGGCGGCAACTGATGCCGGGTCAGCAAGCAGGCAATCCTCGAATCGAGCCGTACGTCGCCGATATCGTCGGCGCTGATGTTCACCGCGAGGGCGAGCGCGCTGCCCGAGTTGCGCCAGCACGCTCCCTGCGCGATGGCGTGGTCGAGAGTCCAACGCGTCAGGCGCCGAATGAATCCGGTTTGTTCCGCGAATGGAATGAAGTCCACCGGGTAGAGCAGACCGCGGGTTGGATGCTGCCAGCGCAGCAGGACCTCGGCCCCCGCCACCCGGCCGGTCGGCAGCTCGATCTTCGGCTGATAAAACAGACGCAGCTCGTCATGTTCGACGGCGTGGCGCAATTCGCCCAACAGCGAGAGTTGGTCACGGGCCGCGGGTTTGAGCGCGTCTTCGTAGATCGCGAGCGCGCGCTTTTCGCGCCGTGCGTGTTCCAAGGCTAGATCAGCGCAGCGCATCATTTCATCCGGGGACTTGCTGTCATCGACGGCCAGCGCCAACCCCAGGGTGGCGGTAATATCGATGGGTTGCGCCTCGACGAACACCGGGTCCGCCAGCGCCATGATCAGCGAGGTTCCCCAGGCCTGCAAACCTTGTGCGTCCCGCAATTGCGCAAAGGCCGCAAACTGATCGGCGGCGAGCCGCGCCACCGCCGCATTCACCGAGGGCACGGCGAGGAGGCGAGCCGCCATCTTGGTGAGCACGGCGTCGCCCACCGAGTAGCCCAGGTGTTCGTTGATGCGCCGGAAGCGATCCAGGTTGATGACGGCCACGGCGATCGGCGCGCCGTCCGCGCCGTTCAGGGCCTTCCCCAATGCCGCGCCGAAGGCGGTGCGATTCATGACGCCGGTGAGCGTGTCCTCGTACGCCAGCCGACGGATGGATTGATCGCGGGATTGGACCGCCGTCTGCATGAGCTGCAGGCCTTCGGCGAGCACTCCCAGTTCGTCGCGCCGCTGCACGCTCAAGCTCACGTCGTAAGTGCCGGCGCGTATCTGATCGACGGCCTGGGTGAGGTCCTGCAGCGGCCGCGTAATATTGCGGGCCAGCCAGAATGCGGCCAACGCCGAAGCGAGCAAGCTGATGGCGGCGATCAAGAACAGGACTTTGGTCAGACGCTCGAACGGCGCGCGTGCATCGGCCAGCGAGCGCGACAGGACGGCGATGACTTCGGCATTGCCCCAGCGGGACATTTCGATGCGCCGGGTGACGATGTCGGATTGACCCGCAGTGCCGGCCGGCACGGTGCTCACGCGGTCGGTCCAACGGCCGCCCGAGTTCACCGACAGAGTCACCGCAAGGCCGGTGATGTCGGCCAGTTCGCGCGCCGCCTTTTCATCCAATTCGAAACCCATCGCAATCCACGCCACCGGCAGCGGGCTGCGCACGGACACCGTCACCAGCTGGTAGATGCGGCCGTTGTCGACCATCAGGCTGGTGGCACTGTCGGCGGTCCTGTTGTTGCGCTGTTCGGGCGACAGGGGAAACGGTGTGCCTGCCTTGATATGCAGACCGGAGGTCGCAATGACCTCGCCGTTGAGCGAGGTCAGCACCACCATCGCGGCGCCGATACGCTCGCCGCTATTCTCGAGAACAGAAACCAGTGTGTTGGTGTCGCGAGTCGAAACGGCTTCGCGGAAGCCGTAGTCGGCGGCAACCGCCTGCGCCGCTTGAGTCAGCTGGCGGCGATTGCTTTCCAACAACCGCGAGAACACCGAGGCGCCGACGTCGAGCTGCCGCTGCACCTCGCGTTCGGCATTGCCACGATTGGTGGCCGACACGGCGCCGAGCGCCGCCGCGAGCACTGCGGCCAGCAGCAGGAGGAAAGTGACCGCAATGCGGGTGCGCAGCGCCATTAGTTAAGCCCAAATAAGGGGTTAGGTTAGACGGACCAGGCCAGCCGGGCTGTGCGTTCGGACACAATATTATGTAGCCAGCCGCCGTATGTGACCTGCGTCGCGAAGCCGCTTACCATACGCGGCCTCATGCCCACCCTTCGCCTCGATAGAGTCTCGCTCAGCTTCGGCCTCAAACCATTGTTGGACAAGGTCGATCTGCAGATTCGCAAGGCCGAACGGGTCTGCCTGCTCGGCCGCAACGGCGAAGGCAAGTCCTCGCTGCTGCAGCTGATCACCCGGCAACTCGTTCCCGACAGCGGCGAAGTGTGGGTGCGTCCGGGCTTGCGGGTGGCAAGTTTGGCCCAAGAGGTGTCCGCGGCCAGCGATGCATCGGTGCACGAGGTGGTGATGAGCGGTTTCACGCACGTCGATTGGCAGGCTGAACTGCAAGCCGATCAGGTGATCGCACGGCTGCAGCTCGATCGGGACGCCGCGATGAGCCAGCTGTCGGGCGGCTGGCGGCGGCGTGTGATGCTGGGCCGCGCGCTCGCGGCCGCGCCCGATCTCTTGTTGTTGGACGAGCCGACCAATCACCTGGACATCGACGCGATCACCTGGCTCGAAGACATGATGTTGGATTTCGCGGGAGCGCTGCTGTTCATCAGCCACGATCGCGCCTTCGTGCGGCGCCTGGCGACGCGCATCGTCGAACTCGACCGCGGGCAGCTGCGCACATGGCCCGGCAACTACGATGACTACGTGCTGCAAAAAAGCGCGGCTCTCGAAGTCGAGGCCAAGCACGCGGCCTTGTTCGACAAGAAGCTGGCCCAGGAGGAGGTGTGGATTCGCCGGGGCGTGGAGGCGCGGCGCACGCGCAACGAGGGCAGGGTGCGCGCCCTCAAACAGCTGCGCATTCAGCGCAGCGAACGGCGCGAGCGCATCGGGCAGGTGGAGATTCGGGTGCAGGATGCCGCACCGTCCGGCAAGCTGGTCTTCGAGGCCCTGCATGTCACTCATGGATTCGGCGCCGCACCGGTGATCGAGAATTTTTCCGCGCGCATCATGCGCGGCGACCGCATCGGCATCATCGGCCCCAATGGCTGCGGCAAAACCACCCTGATCAAATTGTTGGTCGGCGAGTTGGAGCCCGCGTCGGGCACGATCCGCCGCGGCACCGGCTTACTGCCGGCTTACTTCGATCAACAGCGCGAGCAGCTCGATGCTGCGGCCTCCATCATGGACAACGTGACCGGCGGCAGCGGCGACACTGTGACCATCGATGGTCAGCCGCGTCATGTGTCGGGATATTTGCGCGACTTCCTGTTTCCGGCGGAGAGATTGCGTGCGCCGGTGAGCATGCTCTCGGGCGGTGAGCGCAACCGCCTGCTGTTGGCGCGGCTGTTTGCCCGGCCGAGCAATCTGCTGGTCATGGACGAGCCGACCAATGATCTGGACGCGGAAACTCTCGAACTCTTGGAGGAAATGGTCGCCAACTACTCAGGGACGCTGCTGCTCGTCAGTCACGACCGCGCATTTCTCGACAACGTCGTCACCAGCACGCTGGTGTTCGAAGGTGGCGGCCAGGTCAATGAATATGTGGGCGGCTACAGCGACTGGCTGCGTCAGCGCAAAACCGCCGCGGCTGCGGCCGCGCCGAGCGCCGCCGAGACGGCAGCGAGTGCTCCTGTGCCGGGGGCGCCGCAGTCCGCCACGGCCCGCGGCAAGCCGCGGCGCTTGTCCTACAAGGAGCAGCGCGAGCTTGAGGCCATGCCGGAGAAAATTCAAAATCTCGAGGCCGAGCAATTGGAGCTGCAGGCGCAGATCGCGGATCCGGCGCTGTTCAAAACGGATCCTGCGCGCGCCACCTCTGCGTTGCAGCGCCTGCAACGTTTGACGGCCGAACTCGAAGCAGCGTATACGCGCTGGGACGCGCTGGAATCCTAGCGCCGCGGGCGTCCGCCCCTGAGCAGATCGGGATTCGGCAGCGCGCCCCCGGCTGCATCGGGGATGACCAGGGATGACGCCTGTTCGCGGCGCATTTCCTGCAGCTCGCGCATGGTTTGTTGAACTGCCAGCTCGGCGGCCGCGCCGAATTTTTCAATTGCCCCACTCAAGGTGGAAGCCTCGAGCTCGAAGCTGATCGGGAGAGCACCCATCGGGGTCATGACCTGCGCTTGTCCGACAAAGACTACAGGGCGCGCGGCATCCACAGCGCCGTCGGCGCTCACCGGCGTCAAGCAGCGGATAGTGCCGACCTTGCGATCGGTAAACGTCTCTTCGCGATAAATCTGCGTCGAGTCCATGGTTGCCTGTCGATTGTCGGCGGAACTCATGCGTGTGCCCTTCTGCGTGTCGTGAACAAGGACTAACCCTAGCAGTTTGCAGCGCCGTCTGGGAGGCCCTGATACGATAGCTGGCTTGGCACACCCGGTCACAGCTCACAAGGTCCCCGCGTGGACCACCCTCTTGGGCCTTGCCCTGTTCGGGGTGGCGCTGTTTTGGCTGCACCACCTGGCGAGCGAATACCGCTGGCAGGACATTCTCGCGCGCGTTGAGGCCATTTCGTCGGCGAAATTGCTGCGGGCCGCGCTGTTTACCGTTGCGGGATACGGATTTCTGACCTTGTACGACGCGCTGGCGGTGCGTTTTGCGGGCGCGCGCCTGCCCTACCACCGCATCGCCCTGGTGTCGTTCATGGGCTACGCCATCGGCCATAACATCGGCCTCAATACCTTGAGCGGCGGCGCAGTCCGCTACCGCGCGTACACCGCCCTTGGCCTCGGCGCGGCGCAGATCGCCACCATCATCGCCTTCGGCACCGTGACATTTTTATTGGGAGCCGGATTGCTGCTCGGACTGTCGCTGTTGATGCAGGGCGGCATGTCTGGATCGGTGCTGCATGTGCATGCATCGCTCGCCATGCTGGCGGGGGTGGTGCTGCTCGGGGCCGTCGGCGCCTATCTGTGGCTGGTGTGCACCCGGCATGAGCCGCTGCGCTGGCGCCGCTTCGTCATCCCGGTGCCGAAGCCGCGCGTTGCCTTCGCGCAGGTGGCGGTGGCATGCGCCGACCTCTTGTGCGCGGTCAGCGTCCTGTACGTGTTGCTGCCGCATCATTCCGCGATCAGCTTCGCAGCGTTCGCCGGCATCTACCTGATCGCCATT
>DATLVV010000080.1:0-11968 GCA_035577165.1 Steroidobacteraceae bacterium
GTGGAGGGGATCACGCGCATCCGCGCCACTGCGCACCAAGGCAGACTGGCGTTGCTGGCGGGCGAGGACTCCGCGGCCGATGCGACCATCAAGGGTTCGCTGCCGGCGCTGCTGCAGTTGCTCAAGGCAGGCACAAACCGCAGCGGCGCCGCCGCGGCGCAGATTCGCGGCGATGCGGAGATCGCCAACCGCTATCGAGACCTGTTCATTCTGGCGCGGCCGGACCCGGAGGAAGAACTGTCGCGATGGATCGGCGATTTTCCGGCGCGGCGGCTGTGGCAGTTCGCAGAACGTACCCGCGAATTCGCGGGCCGTGCGCGGCGCACGATCGGCGAGAACATCGCCGAATACCTGCAGGAGGAAGGCCGCGACCTGGTGAACCGGACCGAGCTCGAGGAGTTTCTGCGCGGCGTGGATGAGCTGCGCGAGAGTTCCGATCGCATCGCGGCCCGGCTGGCGCGCCTCGAGGCGCGCCTCAGGGGAGACGCTTGATGCGCCCGCGAGTCCTGGCTCGCCTGCTGCAGATTCAACGCGCCCTGGTGCGGCATGGACTCGATGATTTCGTGCGCGCGACGCACCTGTACCGGCCGTTTCGCTTTCTGGTCTATCTCTCGCCATGGACCTGGTTTCAACGCAGCATCGGCATCACGCGCGGCGAGCGGCTGCGTCTGGCTCTCGAGGAACTGGGGCCGATCTTCGTCAAGTTCGGCCAGGCGGTGTCGACACGGCGGGATTTGCTGCCGGCCGACATCGCCGACGAATTGGCGAAACTCCAGGATCGGGTCCCGCCGTTCGACAGCGCGGTCGCCATCGCTGCCATCGAAAAGGCGTTCGGCCGCCCTTTGGGCGAACTCTTCGGCAGCTTCGATCCCAAGCCGCTGGCCGCGGCATCGATTGCGCAGGTGCACGTGGCCACGCTCAAGGATGGCCCCGAAGTCGTGGTCAAGATATTGCGGCCCGGCATGCGCGAGAGCATCGATCTGGATCTGGAAGTGCTGGACTACCTGGCGGAATTGGCCGACCGCTACTGGGGCGAGTCGCGCCGTCTTCGCCCGGTCGAGCTGGTGCGCGAATACCGCAAGACCATTCTCGATGAACTGGATCTGTTGCGCGAAGCGGGCAATGCGGCGCAGCTGAAGCGTAATTTTGCCGGCTCATCGTTGCTCTACGTGCCCGAGGTCTACTGGGATCATTGCCGGGTCAACGTCATGGTCATGGAAAGAATCCACGGCATCATCGTCAACAATGTGGAGGAGCTGCGCGCCCGCGGCGCGAACATTCGCAAACTGGCGGAAAACGGCGTGGAGATTTTTTTCACCCAGGTGTTCCGCGACAATTTCTTCCACGCCGACATGCATCCGGGCAATATTTTCGTGCAGATCGACGACCCCGAAAACCCGCGCTACGCGGCCGTGGATTTCGGCATCGTCGGCACCCTGCAGACGCGCGATCAGCACTATCTGGCCGAGAATTTCATGGCTTTTTTCGACCGCGACTATGCCCGGGTGGCCGCGCTGCACGTCGAATCGGGATGGGTACCGCGGGGCACCCGGGTGGATGAGTTGGAGTCGGCGGTGCGAACCGTGTGCGAGCCGATTTTCAACAAGCCTTTGAAGGAAATCTCCTTCGCCCAGGTTCTGCTGCGCTTGTTCGAGACCGCGCGACGCTTCGACATGCAGGTGCAGCCGCAGCTGATTCTGCTGCAGAAGACCCTGTTCAATATCGAAGGTCTCGGCCGGCAGCTGTATCCCGAGCTGGACCTGTGGCAGACGGCGCAGCCGTACCTGCGCAAGTGGATGCGCGAGCGCATGAGCCCGCGAGCCGTGCTGCGGCGAGCCCGCGCCCAGCTTCCCGATGTGCTGGTGGCGCTGCAGGCGGTGCCGCAGATATTCCAGACCGTCGTGCGCGACGCCACCGAAGGACGTCTGCGCGTGTCCGTGGAATCCGCCGGCGCCGCGCAACAGCGGCTTGAACAGCGGCGCAGCGAGATGCGCCGCGATCTGACCCTGGCGGCCGCGGTGCTCTGGGTGTGCGGATTGGTCTGGCTGGCCTTCTCCCGGCAGATCCCATGGCTGGGGTGGGTGCAAATGCTCGGCGCCATCGTCATTTTCGTGGGCTCCCGGGACCCCGGTTCGCGCGGCACATGAGAATTCCAATCGAGAGCGCAACCAGCTACCGCGGCCGCAACTCACGGCCGAATTGGCTGGTTCTCGCCGCCTTTGTCGGCGGCGCGTTGGCCGCGGGCGCGATCGGCGCCGCGTTCTCTCCGGCCGCATCGTCGGCCGCGCGGCATTGGTATGCAGCGCTGGTGAAACCGGAATGGACGCCGCCGGACACCTGGTTCGGGCCGGTGTGGTTGGCGCTGTACGTGCTGATGGGCATTGCCGCGTGGCTCATCTGGCGCGAACGCTATCATCGCAGCCGCAATGCGGCGCTGGCCGCCTATGGCATTCAACTGCTGCTCAATGCCGCCTGGGCGCCGTTGTTCTTCGGCGCCAGGAATATCGGCGCCGGTTTGTTCGTGATCGTTGCCTTGTGGCTGGCCATTGCGTGGACGGTGCGCGAATTCGCGGCCGTGAAGGCCGGCGCAGCGTGGTTGCTGGGGCCCTACTTGATCTGGGTCAGCGTCGCCAGCTGGCTGAATCTGTCGATCTGGAAATTGAATCAATGAGCCGCCGCTTTACCTCGCCGCACCAAGCCTTGCCGCGCACGCATCTCTTGTCCAACGGTGAATATTCGGTGATGCTCACCGTGGCCGGCTCCGGGTACAGCCGCTGGCGCGACATCGCGGTGACCCGCTGGCGCGAGGACCCCACCTGCGATCCCTGGGGTTGCTATATCTATCTGCGCGACGTGGTCGACGGCGAGGTTTGGTCAGCGGGGTATCAGCCGGTCGGCCACGAACCCGACGCCTATGAGGCCCTGTTCTTCGAGGATCGCGCCCAAATCACGCGACGCGACGGCTCCATCCTCGCCGTCACTGAAATCCTGGTGTCGCCCGACGACAACGCGGAAGTCCGCCGGGTGTCATTGACCAATCAGGGCAAGCGGACCCGGGAAATCGAATTGACCAGCTATGCGGAAGTGGTGCTGTCGCCGTCCGCGGCCGATGCAGCTCATCCGGCCTTCTCCAAGCTTTTCGTGCGCACCGAATTCGCCGCCGACAGCGGTGCCTTGCTCGCCACGCGCCGCTCCCGCGAGCCTTCGGATCCGGCGCTGTGGCTCGTCCACGTGAGCGCCGTCGAGGCAGGCGCCGGGGGTGCGTTGCAATTCGAAACCGATCGAGCGCGTTTTCTCGGCCGGGGTCACGGCTTGCGCAATGCGGTCTCGATCGTCGATGCGCGGCCGCTGTCCGGTAGTGTCGGAACGGTGCTGGATCCGGTGCTGGCCTTGCGCCGGCGGGTGCGGATCGCGCCCGGAGAAACCGCACGCGTCGATTTTTGGCTCGGGGTCGGCCCGAGCCGCGCGGCGGCGCTCGCATTGGCCGACAAACTCCGTCACCTGGCGGCCTTCGATCTCGCCAAAACCCGCGCCGGCGCCTCGGCCGAAGCGCAGTTGCGCGATCTCGGCGTCGCGGTCGAGGAGGCTGAACTGTTTCAGCGCGCCGCCAATCCGGTGCTGTATTTCGATTCCCGGCTGCGAGCGCCCCGCGAGCTTCTCGCCCAGAACCTGTGGGGGCCCTCCGCCTTGTGGCCCCTCGGAATATCCGGCGACCTGCCCATCGTGCTGGCGTGCATCGACGATGCGAAGCACCTTGATATCGTCCGCCTGCTGCTGCGTGCGCACGCATTTTGGCGGCTCAAAGGGCTGGTTGTGGATCTCGTCATCGTGAACGAGCGCCCGCCGCCCGATGCCACGGAGTTGCATTCCGCTCTGGACGCCGCCATCCAAGCATTCAAGGCAGCGCCCGGCGCTGCGGGCGGGGGAACTGTGCGGGAAACCGGGCGCGAACCCGGGCGCGGCAGCGTATATCTCCTGAATGCCGCCGATATGGAGCAGTCGAATCGCGTTCTGTTGCAGACGGCCGCGCGCGCGGTGTTTGATGGGAAACGCGGCACACTCGGCGAGCAGCTTGCCGCCGTGGCTGAGACCGCACCGGCACCGCGCCGGCAAGCGCCGGCCACCGTCCAAGTGCCGGCCACCGCCAAGGAGCCGCGAGAGGCGGCCGCGCGCGCCGCGCCTGCGCTCGAGTACTTCAATGGACTCGGCGGCTTTGCCGCCGAAGGGCGCGAATACGTCGTCATCCTCGACGAGGCCCAGTGGACGCCCGCGCCATGGATCAATGTGATTGCCAATGCGCAATTCGGGTTTCTCGCGTCGGCGGACGGCTCCGGCAGCACTTGGTCGTTGAACGCACAACAAAATGCCATTACTCCCTGGTCCAACGATCCGGTCAGCGATGCGCCCGCGGAAGTTCTTTATGTTCGCGACGAAGATAGCGGCGAGCTCTGGAGCGTGACCCCCCTGCCGATCCGCGAGCCGTCGAATGGCTATGTCATTCGGCATGGCTTCGGCTACAGCCGCTACGAGCACACCTCGCACGGAATCGCCCTGGATCTTTTGCAATTCGTGCCGCTCGAGGACGCATTGAAGATTTCGCGTCTCAAGATCTTCAATCGTTCCGATCAGACGCGGCAACTTTCCATCACTCATTATCTGGATTGGGTGCTGGCAAATCAGCGCGAGCGGTCTGCTCCCTACGTCGTCACGGAAATCGAACCGAGTACCGGAGCCCTGCTCGCCCGCAATCCCTGGAGCAATGGATTCCCGTCCCGGATTGCGTTCATGGACATGGCGGGCCGGCAGCAGGCGTTCACCGCCGATCGCGCCGAGTTCATCGGCCGTCATGGATCGCTCGCGGAACCGGCGGGGTTGCTCGACGCACACCGCCTGTCGAATCGCGTCGGCGCAGGTTTGGATCCCTGCGGCGCCCTGCAAACCACGATCACCCTGCGACCGGGGGAAGAAACCGAGCTGCGGTTTCTGCTCGGCCAGGAGGCCTCCGCCGCGGCTGCCCTGGTCCTCATCGAGCGCTATCGATCTGCCGACCTCGACGCGCAACTCAAGGCGGTCACGGACTACTGGGACCAGACCCTGGGTGCGGTGCAGGTGAAGACACCGGATCGCTCCATGGACATCCTTCTCAACGGTTGGTTGCTGTATCAGACCTTGGCGTGCCGCGTGTGGGCGCGCACCGCGTTTTACCAGTCGAGCGGCGCCTACGGCTATCGCGATCAGCTGCAGGATGTCATGGCACTGGTCGTTTCGCGCCCCCAGATCGCGCGCGAGCACATTCTGCGCGCCGCCGGACGTCAGTTCGAGGCAGGCGACGTTCAGCATTGGTGGCTTCCCAGCTCCGGCCAGGGAATAAAGACGCGCGTTTCGGATGACCGCATTTGGCTGGCCTTCGTGACTGCGCACTACCTCGAAGTCACCGAGGACTTTGCCGTCTTGGACGAGCCGGTGCCCTACCTCGCAGGCGGTCCTCTGCCTGCGGATAGCCAGGAGTTGTTTTCCGCCCCCGAGGCCGCGGCCGTCGCGCCGTTGTTCGAGCACTGCGTGCGGGCGCTCGATTCCAGCCTGGCGATAGGCTCGCATGGCCTGCCGCTGTTCGGCACCGGCGATTGGAACGACGGCATGAATCGGGTGGGCGCGGCGGGACGCGGTGAAAGCGTTTGGCTCGGATGGTTTCTACACGCGACGCTGCTGCGGTTCGCCCCGATCGCCGAGCGGCGCGGCGCGGCTGACACCGCCGCGGCCTGGCGCAAGCACGCACACGCCGTGCAGCAGGCCATCGAGCGCGAAGCCTGGGACGGCGATTGGTACCGGCGCGGATACTTCGACGACGGTACCCCGTTGGGATCGGTGTTGAGCGACGAATGCCGGATCGATTCCATTGCTCAGTCCTGGGGGGTGATTTCCGGAGCGGCCGAGCCTGAGCGCGCGGTGCGGGCGATGGCCGCGGTCAACGCGCAGCTGGTCAGCCGCAGCGATGGCCTCGTCAAGCTGTTCACTCCGGCATTCGATCAAACGCCGCACGATCCGGGCTACATCAAAGCCTATCCGCCCGGGCTGCGCGAGAACGCCGGTCAGTACACGCATGCGGCGATGTGGACGGTTCTCGCATTTGCGCAACTCGGCGACGGCGATCGGGCGGCCGAGCTCTTCTCCATCATCAATCCCATCAATCATGCGAGCACCCGCGCCGGCATTCATCGCTACAAGGTCGAACCCTATGTGGTCTGCGCGGATGTCTATTCGGCCGCTCAGCACATCGGGCGAGGGGGTTGGACCTGGTACACCGGCTCGGCCGGATGGATGTATCGCACTGCGATCGAGGGGATCCTGGGGATCCACCTGCACGGCCGGACTCTCACCCTTCATCCCTGCATTCCGCGTGCGTGGAGCGGCCTGGAGATCACCTACAAATACGGAGCATCGCGCTACCGCATTGCGCTGGAGAACCCCAACGGCGTGAATACGGGCGTGGTCCGCGCCTCGCTGGACGGCCGGGAGATATCCGGGTCGCCGTGTGAGATCGCTCTGGTCGATGACGGCCGCTACCACTACGGGCTCGTCACCCTGGGTTGAGGCGGGCGCCGGCGAGGCGACCCTTAGGGCGTTCGGTTAGCTTGGGGCGTTCGCTTAGCCTGGGGCGTTCGGTTGGCTTGCTTGGTCCGCAGCATGTCCAACACGCGGGGCAGCAACATCCGCGCCGCCGTCCCGGCGGGCAGCATCCGGATCAGCCGCAGCGCCAGGGCCGGCCGGGCGATGAAAAGACCGGCGGCAACGGCACCCACGACTCCCATACCGCGTCCGCTCAACAGCATTTGCATGGTGCGGCTGCGGGGAAACGCACCTGGCTGTTCCCCGGGGCCGGAACTGCCATCCGGTTCCCGCGGCGGTGGCTCGATCAAGCACCGCAGTTCCGCGCGCGACTGGGCCAGTCTGGCGAGAATGAGCGCTCGGGCGGCATCGTCTTGGTCCGTCATCTGATCATTCCTCCTCCAGCGACATCAGGCGCTCGAGAAGCTCGCGATCTTCATGCCATGCCTGGCGAACCGAACCGAGAAACGGCGATCGGGTTCGAGCGGCGTTGGCCCGGCGTATGGCCGCCAAGACGGCCAGCAGCAAGAATCCGCCGCCCATCCAGAGGATGGCGCTCACCCGGTGCGGTGTGTCCCAGGTATAAGCCACCACCGCGAGGCAACCCATGAACAGGGCTAAGAACCCGGAGACGAGGATAATGACGGAAGCGACCGCCTGTGCCGCAATTTCCCGGTGCGCCCGGGCCAGATCCACACTTGCAAGGTCCGCGTACGCCACCATGTGGCGCAGCAGCGCCGGCGCCGCCTTGGACAATAACCACAGCAGTCGCACGTTGAAACCCTTGTTAGGAACGACGGGTCGCTAGGATACCTATAATTGCGCCAACAAGGGCAGCGATACCTACCGCCTGCCACGGACTTTCGCGGACGTAGTCATCCGCCGTGCCCACCGCCTTTTGTGCATGCTGCCGGATGGCATCGGCGCCGTCCGCCAGGCTCTGCTTCGTTGCATCAACCGCGCGCTGGACCTTGCCGCGCACCCGCACGACATCCGCATCCTTCAAGTCCGCGATTCGAGCCATCAGCTCTTCGACGTCCGCGATCAGGCTCTTGATCTCGCCCGAAGCAGCCGACTTGATATCGTTGACGCCCGCGCTCAAATCTTCCTTGAGGCGGCGACCGGTCGCTCGCACCTGTTCAGCGGTTCCATCGAATGTGGATTCCATTGATCTCTCTCCTGTAGAACACGAGGAACACTATCACAGTTAGTCTGGCATCGGGCCGGGCGGTCTTACCAGCAGTTGCGCTCAGCCCTTCCTGTAGGAATTGGCCCACATGCTAGACTTTGCAAGCCTTAGCGCGGACCGTCATATGAAAATCTTGGGCGAGGAATTGGGCGATAACGGCCGATGGTACATCGCGCTACCGCCTCTTCTGTTGATCGGTTTTCTCATCGGCCTGTTCTTCCTCGCGGCGGACGGCCAGTCGCGTCTCAATGCGGCCAATGAGCGCGTGCACACCTCGCAATTGCGGCAGCAAGCCCTGAGCGAGTTCAGCGCGCTCATGAACGACGCGGAATCGGGCCAGCGCGGATATCTCCTGACAGGCGAGAGTTCGTACCTGCAACCGTACACCGAGGCGGTGGGCAAGGTCGAGGCAGCGCTTGATCGTCTGCACGACGTTTATGGCGGACGGGACGACAGCCGCGAATTCCACGAGCTTAGGATTCTGACCGGGAAGAAACTCGGCGAGCTCGAAGACACCCTGGCGCTCTTCAAGCGCCGCGGCGCCACGCCCGCGGTCAACGTCGTGCGCACCGACGTCGGCAAGCGCACCATGGATGAAATAGCGAGGATCATCGGCACCATGCGCCTGACGGAGGCGCGGGAGCTGACGGCCGCCACAGCGCAGTGGCAGTCGGACTTCCGAATGTCGCGCTGGGTATCGGCGGCCGGAGTCATCCTCAACATCGGTCTGGTGCTGCTCGCCAGCCGTCTCGTCTATGGCGACATGCGCCGCCGCGCACGTCAGGCCACCGACCTGCGCGATCAGACGCAGGAACTGGAGCGCCAGGTCGACGAACGCACCCACGAATTGACCGCCCTGTCGACCCATCTGCAAGGGGTTTCCGAACTGGAAAAATCCGCGCTGTCGCGCGAATTGCACGACGAACTCGGCGGCTTGCTGGTGGCCGCGCGCATGGATCTGTCCTGGCTGCAGCAGCGGCTGCCTACCAGCGATCCGGCCATCGAACAGCGCTTCCGGCGCATCCACGAATCATTGAGCGCCGGCGTCGATTTGAAGCGCCGGGTGGTCGAGGAACTGAGACCGACCTTGCTCGACAACATGGGATTGTTTGCTGCCCTTCGCTGGCAGTTCAAGGAAACCTGCCGCCGTGCCGGCCTCGAGTGCACGGAATCCATTCCCGAGATCGAGCCCAGATTCAATCCCGACGCCGCCATCGGCGTCTTTCGGATTGCTCAGGAAGCCCTGACGAACATCCTGAAGCACGCGGAGGCGAAGTCCGCCGACCTCGCCATCGTCATCGATGGGAATACTTTCGTCCTGCGGGTCACCGATGACGGCAAGGGCATTCCCCCGCACCGGGTGCAAAATGTCACCTCCCACGGCCTCGCATCGATGCGTCACCGCATTGCGGCTCTCGGCGGCAGCTGGGATGTTCGCAGCCCCGGGGGTCGCGGAACCATGGTGACGGCGCTGATTCCTCTGCCCCGAATGCTGATGACGGAAATCGCCTGACCAGAGCGGCGCGGCGAATCAATGCTTGCTGAGGTGCGCTTCGCGGATATCGTGCAGTACTTCCGGCAGGCGCCCATAGTCGCGCGCCTTATCCAAAAAATGCGTGGCACCGAGCGCGATGGCCGCGTTCTTGTATTCGGGTAGGTCGTAGTTGGTGAGGACGATGATGCGCGGCTTCAATTGAGCGGTCGCCAATGCACGCATCACCCCGAAACCGGTTCCCTGCTTCAAATGCAAATCAAGGATGATCACATCCACCGAATCGCGCTTCGCCGACGCCACCGCCGCCGCTTCGGTGTCCGCGGTACCAATCAATTCCACTTGAGGAATTTGGCGTATCGCCTCAGTCAACCGCTCCGTCAGTACCTTGGAGTCTTCGACAAGGAGGACTCTCAGGCAGTGCGCCATTGACATCGCGTCCATAGTAATAGTGTGCATGGCCGTCGCAGTCTAGCGTCATGACCATCCTGGATGCCACGAGCGGTCCCCAGGTTATTATGTAGGACGTTTCTCACAGGGCTTCACTTACTGAATGAGTCCGTTGCGCAGCGCGTAGGATGTAATATCTGCATTCGCGGTAAAGCTCATCTTTTCCAGTATGCGGCTGCGATAGGTGCTGACCGTTTTGACGCTCAAGCTGAGCTCATTGGCGATATCCGAAACTCCACGCCCGGCCGCCAACTTGCAGAATATTTGAAATTCGCGCGTGGACAGACGCGCGTGCATGGGTTTGTCGGGATCGCCGTCGAGGTCCGCCACCAGGATCTCCGCCAACGCCGCACTGACGTAGCGCCGTCCCGACAAGACCGTGCGAACGGCCTTCATCAGCTCCTCGGGTGCGCTGTCCTTGGACAGATAGCCGCTCGCACCGGCGCGCAGCACATTGACCGCATATTGCTGTTCCGGCAGCCCGCTCATCACCAGCACGCGCACTCCGGGGTGCCCCGTCTGAATATGCCGCAGGATATCCAGGCCGCTGCGATCAGGCATGTGAATGTCCAGCAACACCAGGTCCCAGTCCTGCTCGCGAAGCTGGTCGAGAGTCTCGTTGCCGCTCGCCGCCTCACCCACCGCATTGATACTGGGGTCCGCTTCGAGGAATTGCTTGAACCCCGCGCGGACCACCGCGTGATCGTCCGCGATTAGTACTCTTGACACGTTTAAATCTCCGTTCTTGGGCAGCCTAAGAGTTCGCGCACTCTTGGCTCTGTGAGTATCCGTTGAGCTTGTTATACAGCGTCTTGAGACTGCAGCCCAGCGCGTCGGCCGCCCGCCGCTTATTGCCCTTGAAATAGTCGAGAGTCGCCTCGATCAACGATCGCTCCATGTCGTGAATGCGCGATCCGACGCGAATATCCAGCCGTTCGCGGTCCGAGGCCGAATCTCCATTATGCACAATGGCGCCCTGGATCAAGGGCGCCAGCTCGAGCACAGTATCGCCAAGAATGAAGGCGCGTTCGATGCAATTCTTCAGCTCCCGGACATTGCCCGGCCACGGATGTTGCTTCAGCGTCATCCGCGCCAGGGCCGACAAGCGCTTCTGCGACCGCGCCTGCGCATTCAGCTCCGCCAAGAAATGCTCCGCCAAGAGCGCAACGTCGTCGCCGCGGCTGCGCAGCGGCGGCATGTGGACCGGAAACACCGCAAGCCGGTACAACAGATCCTCGCGAAAGTTTCCGTTCTGCACGGCCTGCAGCGGGCAACGGTTGGTTGCCGCGATGACGCGAACATCGGAGCTGTACTCCGTGCTCGCTCCGACGCGATAGTACTTCCGGGTCTCCAGTACGCGCAGCAGCCGGGTCTGCATGTCGAGGGGCATTTCGGTCACCTCATCGAGCAGCAGCGTCCCGCCCTGGGCGCGCTCGAAAACGCCGGCATGGGCGCGGACCGCTCCGGTGAAGCTTCCCTTTTCGTAACCGAACAGTTCAGCCTCGATCAGTCCGGCCGGTATGGCGCCGCAATTGATCGCCACGAAGGGCCGCCCCCGGCGTGGGCTGCATTCGTGGATCGACTGGGCGGCCAATTCCTTGCCCGAACCGCTTTCACCGGTCAGGAGCACGCTGGCTTCGGTGGGTCCGACACGCTCGATGAGCCGAAACACTTCTTGCATGGCCGGCGAGGCGCCCAGCAAGGAGCCCACCGCGCTCAGGGACGGTTGCTCGGAATATCCAAGGCTGACACTGTTCATCACAAATCTCCTTCTTAGCGCTCGTGTAATGGTTACACTGAACACCCCTAGATTTGTAACCTGTGCAGACCCACCCTCGCCAGGGACATGCGCTGAACCTCGGCTCGGAATTTACGCCAATTTCTGTCAGTGTTTGTCCGACACGGCGCCGCAGCGCCAACAGCTCGTGAACTGCGGTTCAAGCGCCTCCCCGCAATGTTCGCATGTCCAAGGCGCGCCGATCGGCGCCGCGGCTGCGCGCGCCAATGCGCGCAACGCAGCTTGTTCATCGGCGTCATCGACATAGAGCTGTGGCCAGGTTTCCAGCATGGGCAGGTCACCCAGGGCGCCCGCCAGATATTGATTGCGCAGCTCGGACTCGATGCCTGCGGTGAGCAGCACGTTGCGGGCGTGCGCGACCTGGATCAGCGAAGCCGCGCGGAACACTCTCTTCATGGACTTGCCTGCGCAGTGCCGCGCGCCATTCAAATCC